>JAHIJU010000288.1 GCA_018898235.1 Actinomycetota bacterium
CTCGTGGTCACCACCACGACCGGCACCGGCTGGGTCGACCCGTCCTCGGCGCGCGCGCTGGAGCTGCTGTGGGGCGGGGACACCGCGATCGCCGCCATGCAGTACTCCTACCTGCCGAGCTGGGTGAGCTTCGTCGGCGACCGCTCGACGCCCGGCGAGGCCGGCGTCGCGCTCCTGGACGCCGTGCGCACCCGGTGGCTCGAGCTGCCGGCCGACCACCGGCCCAAGCTCTACGTGTACGGCATCTCGCTCGGGTCGTTCGGCAGCCAGAGCGCCTTCACCTCGCTCGACGACGTGCTGGCACGCACCGACGGTGCGCTGTGGGTCGGCACGCCGGGCTTCACCTCGCTGTGGTCCACGCTCACGGCCGAGCGCGACCCCGGGTCACCGCAGATCCTGCCGGTGCTCGACGACGGCGCCCACGTGCGCTGGGCGGGAGTCCTCGACGCCCACGGAACCGAGCTGGAGACGGTCGGTCCGACCTGGGCCGGTCCCCACGTGGTCTACCTCCAGCACGCATCGGACGGTGTGGTGTGGTGGTCCCCCGACCTGCTGTTCAGTGAGCCGGACTGGATGCGCGAACCACGCGGCGCGGATGTGCTGCCCGAGGTGACGTGGACGCCGATCGTCTCCTTCTGGCAGCTGACGATCGACCTTTTCGTCGCCGGCGGCGCGCCCTTCGGGCACGGGCACAACTACGCGGTCGAGTACGCCGACGGCTGGGCCGCGGTCGCGACGCCGGCGGGGTGGACGGCGGACGACACGCTCGCGCTGCGCACCGTCCTGGCGGCCCAGGTCTCGGCATGACCGGCACGCCCCCGTCGTCCGCCGCCGAGCGCTACGCACCCGACGACCACCTGGGCGGCCGCACGCTGCTGGTCGCCGCGGCCTACGTGGTGCTGCGCCGCGCCGACGAGGTGCTCCTGCTGCTGCGCACCGGCACCGGCTACATGGACGGCTGGTGGGCCACCCTGGCCGGGCACGTCGACCCGGGCGAGTCGGTGCACGACGCGGCGGTGCGCGAGGCCTTCGAGGAGGCCGGGGTGCGCATCGACCCCGCCGACCTCGTGCCGCTCACCGCGATCCACCGCTTCGAGCCCGGGGGGCCGCCCGTGGAGCAACGCCTCGACGTGTTCTTCGAGGTGCGCCGGTGGTCCGGTGAGGCGACGGTGCGCGAGCCGGACAAGGCCGCGGCGATGGCGTGGTTCGACCTGCACGCGTTGCCCGACGCCGTCGTCCCGCACGAGCGCCGGGTGCTGCGGGCGCTCGCGGACGACGAGCGGCTGCCGGCCGTCCTGTCGCTGCCGTCGAGCCCGAACCCGCGCTGAGCCGACCGGCCGGGCCGGCGTGCCGGGGACTCAGCCCGTGTTCTGCAGCCCCGCGGCGACGCCGTTGACGGTGAGCAGCAGCAGTCGCTGCAGGTCCGGCTTGGCCTGGTCCGACTCCCCCGTCCGCAGGGCGCGCAGGGCCCGCAGCTGGATCAGGGACAGCGCATCGACGTAGGGGCTGCGCAGCTGGACGGCGCGGCCGAGGATGCGCCGCTTCTCCAGGATCCCGACCTCGCCGGTCGTGGCCAGCACCCAGTGCCGGGTCAGGCGCATCTCCTCCAGCACGAGCGCCGCGAGGTCGTCGCGGTCGCCGAGCGACAGGTAGCTGGCCGCGATCCGCTCATCGGTCTTGGCGATCGACATCTCGACGTTGTCGATCACGGTGGCGAACAGTGGCCACTGCTCGTACGCCGTCACCAGCTCGGTCAGGTCCCCGATGCTGGCCAGCGCCGTGCCCAGCCCGTACCACCCGGCCAGGTTGATCCGCGCCTGCGACCAGGAGAACACCCACGGGATCGCCCGCAGGTCGTCCAGCGAGGAGACCGTCAGACCGCGGCGGGCCGGCCGCGAGCCGATCGGCAGCAGACCGACCTCCTCCAACGGCGTCACCTGCGCGAACCACTCCGGGAAGCCCTCGGCGCGGACCAGCTCGAGGAACCGGGTGCGGGAGGCCACGTCGAGCCGGCCGGCGAGGTCCGCGAACTGCTCGCTCGCGCGGGCGTTGCGCTCCTCGACCGAGGGCGAGCCGGCCAGCAACGTGGCCGCGGCCACCTGCTCGACGTGCCGGGTCGCGATCACCGGGTCGCCGTACCGGGCGAAGATGACCTCACCCTGCTCGGTGAGCTTGAACCGACC
>JAHIJU010000289.1 GCA_018898235.1 Actinomycetota bacterium
GAAGTGGAACTCGTCCATGACGACCTGGCCGACGTCCGCGTCGACCCCGTCCCGTAGCGCCAGGTTGGCCAGGATCTCCGCGGTGCAGCAGATGATCGGGGCGCCCGGGTTGACTGCGGAGTCGCCGGTCATCATGCCGACGTTGGTGGCGCCGAACGCCTCGACCAGGGCGAAGAACTTCTCGCTCACGAGAGCCTTGAGCGGGGCCGTGTAGTACGAGCGCTGGCCCCGGGCCAGGGCCACGAAGTGCGCGGCGGCCGCGATGAGGGACTTGCCGGACCCGGTCGGGGTGGACACCACGACGTGGTCGTCGGTCACCAGGGCCAGCAGGGCCTCTTCCTGGTGCGGGTAGAGCGTCAGGCCCTGCTCGCCCGCCCAGGCCGTGAACGACTCGACGAGCGCGTCGGCGTCCGCGCCGTCCGCCGGCAGTCGGGCCGCCAGCGAACCGCGCGATCGGGTGGCGGGTCCGTCGGGCACCGGGCGATCCTTGCACGCCCAGCGGCGCGGGCCATCGGCTCCGTACCTGGTGCGGCACCGCCGGGCCGTCGAGCTGCCGCCGCCCGCCGCTGTCCGACGGGCTTCGCCGAACCCCCGCGCCGTCGGGTCCGCGTTGCTAGGCTCACCAGTCCGGCGGCCCAGGGGGGTTCGTCGTGCCGTGGGGGCAGCGGTCGTGGAAGGGGCACCGTGGGGCGCGATGCGCAGGCGGAGGAGTACGTCGCTGCGGCGGTGCGCCAGGTCGAGGTGGCCGAGCGGCTGCGTGCCCTGCGTGCCGACCTCGTCGCGAGCCGGTGGTGGCCGATGCCGGAGCGCCGGGTGCTGCTCCACGAGATCGCCCGGCTCACGGCATCGCTCGAGCAGACCGAGGCCGTCCTCGCCGATCGGGACCAGGCCGCCGCCGTCGCCACCCGGCTGATCGATCTCGCGGTCGACGAGACCTCATCGGGCGTGGTGCTCGCGGGCGCGCCGGTCCTGGCCTCGGCGGTGGTCGCGCTCCTGGCCACGCCCGGCCGGCCGCCGCTCCCGGAGGGGAGCAGCTACGCGCTCACCAGCCTGCCGGCCCTGGTGGACCTGCTCGGCACGGATGCTGTGCTCCGGCACATCTCCCTGGCCCCCGCGGGGAGCTGACCGGCGGCGCGGTGGTGCGCGTCGCCCGGCCTAGGCTGGGCGCGTGCGCATCGCTCGCTTCACCCTTGGTTCCGATCCCCGGTACGCCCTCGTCGAAGGCGAGGGAGAGTCCGCCGAGCTCGTCGTGATCTCGGGCGACCCGCTCTACATGCCCGTACAGCCCACCGGTGAGCGGGTGCGGCTCGAGGCGGACGGGGTCCGGCTGCTGGCGCCGGTGATCCCGCGCTCGAAGATCGTCGCGGTGGGCCGCAACTACGCCGACCATGCCGCTGAGCTGGGCAACGACCTGCCGACCACGCCGTTGCTCTTCTTCAAGCCCAACACCTCGGTGATCGGCCCGGACGACCCAATCTCGCTGCCCGCCTGGTCCCAGCACGTCGAGCACGAGGGCGAGCTGGCGGTCGTCATCGGCAAGGTCACCAAGGACGTCACCCCCGAGCGGGCGCTCGACCACGTGTTCGGGTTCACGATCGCCAACGATGTGACGGCGCGCGACGTGCAGCGTGCAGAGTCGCAGTGGGCCCGCGCCAAGGGCTTCGACGGGTCGTGCCCCATCGGCCCGTGGATCGTGCCCGGTCTGGACGTCGACGACCTCGAGATCACCGTCGAGGTCAACGGGCAGTCGCGGCAGCACGGCCGGACGTCGCAGATGGTGTTCGACGTGCCCTACCTGATCTCGTTCATCTCCGAGGCATTCACCCTGCTGCCCGGTGACGTCATCCTCACCGGGACGCCCGCCGGGGTGGGGCCGATCGTGCACCGCGACGTCGTCGACGTGCGCATCGAGGAGATCGGCACCCTGCGCAACCCGGTGCTGCGTCGGTGAGCGACCAGCTGGTCGAGATCTGGACGGACGGGGCGTGCAAGGGAAACCCCGGTCCGGGTGGGTGGGGGGCGTTGCTCCGGTTCGGTGACGCCGAGAAGGAGCTGTTCGGTGGTGAGCCGCTCACCACGAACAACCGGATGGAGCTGATGGCGGTCATCCAGGCGCTGCGCGCGCTCACCCGTCCGTGCCGGGTCGTCGCGCACGTCGACTCCCGCTACGTCATGAACGGGGTCACGAGCTGGATCGCCGGGTGGAAGCGCAACGGCTGGCGGACGGCGGCGAAGAAGCCGGTGCTGAATCAGGACCTGTGGCGCGAGCTCGACGCCGAGCTCGCGCAGCACGAGGTGACCTGGGAGTGGGTCAAGGGCCACGCCGGTGACCCCGGCAACGAACGCGCCGACACCCTGGCGAACCGTGGGGTGCCGACGCGCGTCCCGTGAGTCACGTTCAGGTGGCGGTCCGGCTCACGAGCCAGGGCGCGAGCCGGCCGGCGAGCACCTGCGTGCCGAGCAGGAGCAGCAACGGGAGGTAGCCGATCCGCGGCCACAGCACCGTGGCGGCGAGGGCCACCATGAACAGCACGCCGGTGGACACCGCCGCGGCCAGGTCCTCCGTGCCGGCGGGCTCCTTGGCCCCCCACAGCCGAGGGTCACGTCGCACCAGCAGGTCGATGGCGACCAGCACCCAGCTGGTGACGGCCATCGCCCCGACGTAGAGCACGGCCTGCAACCGGTCCACCGGCATGGTGCCGACCAGTGCCGTGGCCACCGGGAGCCAGACGATCGTGAACATCCACACCACGTCGAGCCGCACGATCGCCTCGGTCGCCAGCTCGAACCTGCCGAACACCCGGTGGTGGCGCCGCCAGAACGCCGCGATGATCGCGAAGCTCAGCGCGAAGCCGCCGATCCGGGTGAGGTTGCCCCGCACGAACTGCGCGGTGGTCTCCCCGGCGCTCGCGGAATCGGACACCGCGTCCAGCAGCGGCAGGATCAGCAGTGTCATCGCGATCGCCACGACCGCATCGGTGAAGGCCGTCAGCCGTTCGACGTGGTGCAGGCCGGGATGGTCGGTCGGTGCGGTGCCGGGCCCGTGCTCGTCCATGCCGGGCACCGTACCTGGGTGTCTGGACGGGTCGGTACTCTTGAAGAACCATGTCGAGCAGCCCGATCCGCGTCCGCTTCTGTCCCTCCCCGACCGGGACGCCGCACGTCGGCCTCATCCGGACGGCACTCTTCAACTGGGCGTACGCCCGGCACGTGGGTGCCACCTTCGTGTTCCGGATCGAGGACACCGACCCGGCCCGCGACTCCCAGGAGTCCTACCTGCAGCTGCTCGACGCGCTGCGCTGGCTCGGGCTCGACTGGGACGAGGGCGTCGAGGTCGGCGGCCCGCACGAGCCGTACCGGCAGTCGCAGCGGATGGACCTGTACGCCGACGTCGCCCGTCGGCTGCTCGAGGGCGGCTACGCGTACGAGTCGTTCTCGACCACCGAGGAGATCGAGGCTCGGCACCGGGCAGCAGGTCGCGACCCCAAGCTCGGCTACGACGGGTTCGACCGCGACCTGAGCGAGGAGCAGAAGGACGCCTACCGGGCGCAGGGCC
>JAHIJU010000290.1 GCA_018898235.1 Actinomycetota bacterium
AAGCGCGACGAGGACCTCACACCTCCGCTGTGATGGCAGCGCGTGATCGCACCACATCATGCGCGCGGCCGAGCCCGGTCGAGTTCACCCTGCGAAGGACGAGGTCGACCAGATGATCTGCTGGCTCACCGGCTACGACGCGGGCGGCCTGGAGCAGGTGATCGCTGCCGAAGTCGACATGGGAACCTCCTTCGCCCAGACTCCGCAGCTGAACCCGAACGCCTCGCTCACCACCGGGCTGATCTGCAGCGACCGCGTGGAGAAGATCGAGGACACCCGCATGCAGCAGATCCGCTACCTCGACGAGGTGGCGCGGGGCAAGAAGATGTCCTCGATCCTGCGTGGCGGCGCGGAGCCGGCGGCCCGATCGACGCGCGGAGTCGCCGGACATCGTGCACGCCCACCGTGGCCGTGAAGCCTCGCTGCTGTGTTCGATGCGTAGGACGACGACCTCGCTTGGCTCGTCGTTGATTTGGTAGCGCACACGGTAGGTGTCGCGCCGCGTGGATTCCCACCAGATTGCCACGCTGCTGACCGCAGCCCAAGGCTGAGCTGGCCACCGGCGCTCCGCTGCGCGTCTCGACCGCGGCGTCTCGGGGGCCGAGCGTTGATCGCCGGATCCGCGGGCGGATGACGGCAAGAGAGTTTGAGTCTCGCTATGCGAAAGGTGGCGGCGCTGGGTCGTCGAAGATCACGTCCTCCGTCACGGGCAATACTGGCCTTGCCGCCACGAGGTAGTAGCCGCGCGATCCCGCGTACTCAAATCGCCGCGAGGTTAGGCACTGAATTTGGCCGTCGTTCGAGTAGAGGAATCCCTGCATTGCGTCTAGCAGTCCCTTTACGAGGTTGTCTGCGTCCTTGCGTCGACCGCGGACCGAGATGACCGATGCAACGGTGGCGCAAATCGGGCGATCGCCCCAGGGCATCTTGGTGAGCGACTTCTCTGCGAGATGTTTCATCACTGAATCCCGAATTACCCGCCGATCGGAGCGGGACTGGGAACTCCAAGGCTCGATTGGGATGGCGAAGTAGACAGCGAGCGGAGTGGCATCTGCGTCTACGTGGCATAGTCCGCAGCCGCGTTGCGTGAGGAAGCTCGCCTTCTGCCTGACGTCTCCGTAGAGGGCTGCCTGGAGAGATGGCCACCTTCCTAGCAGTGTCGGCGCCTCGTCCCTCCAGGTAGCTGCCCACGAACGCACCGCTTGACGATCTTCGTCGCTGGGCGGGCGACCGAGTGATTTCTTCGTCTCACGCTCGTACGCTGCCCAGAGGGCCTCCAGGCGCTCTGAGTTCGAGGCGCCGCTTCCCAGGCGGGTGAGTTCGACGTCGAGAGGGTGGCGGTACTTGCTCATGACGGCAATTGAACCAGGACGATGAAGGCCGCGCATCGCTAGATGGTCATCCTTGCAGGACTCCTACCGGTAGCGACCGAGGTCGAGTAGGGACCGGGGTGTGCCGGGCGGATGGGTCTTGCCGATCGACAGATTGGTGACGAAACGGGGCTCCTCGAAAGAGGATTCGGCCTCGGTCCGTCGTCCCGCGCGTCGCTTCGTAACCGCGTTCGAGCCGCAAGTCTCGACGGCGTGACGCGCATTTTTGGCGAGCGGAGAATCCGGGTGGCTGTGGTCCTTCAAATTCGGGCGCATGGCAGAGAGTGGTTCGAACCAGGTCGCTCGGCGCCACACGGTTCGGCGTCGGGTCCTCCCAGCGTGCGCAGGTGTCCAAACGCTCCGATCAGTCGGTGCACGCCTCCCGGCGCAGCAGCACGCCCGTCCCGCCGGAGAACGTGATCCCGGCGAAGGCCGGCGCCCGGGTGACTTCGACGAACCCGTGCCGGGTGTGCAGATCCAGGGACGCGCCGTTGCGGGCGTTGACCACGCACCAGGTCGGCTCGTGCAGCCGGTCGACGTCCGCGAGCTCGAGCTCGAGCATCCGTTCGCCGATCCGGCGCCGCCGCCAGCCGGGCACGACGGTGATCCCCGACACGTACCAGCCTGTGGGTGCGTCAGCGGGCGACGGCCAGAGCTTCACCGCGGATGCCCCCACCACCTCCTCGCCGCACTGGGCGACGACGTGGTACGCGTCGGTCCGCGCCAGCTCCGCCGTGACCCAGTCCAGGTAGGACGGCGTGCGGGGCTGACGTGTGGCGTCCACCGCGACGATCGAGACCGCATCGTCCGGTCGGGCGTGCCGCACCACCACTGCGGAGTCCTTGACTCCGTGGGCGTGGGGGTCGTACACCGCGAATGGCGCCACGTGCGGTCACGGTAGTGGTCACCGGCGTTCGGCAGGGCTGTCCCGACTCGCGGGTCGGGTGGCCTGTCGGGCCGGCGCCGCCCGACGGCTGCGGAACGGCGTCGGTGCGTGGTCTCGGTGGACTCGAACAGCCCCTCGGTGAAGGCGATCAGGTCGACGTCGGGGTGGGTGGACAGTCGGTCACCGACCGAGGAGCCGGGCCCGGCCGCCGCGGTGATGACGCCTTCCGGCAGCTCGGGCTCGGCGGCCAGCAGGTGCGGTGCGGCGATCAGGATGGCCGAGGTCGAGCTCGCGAGTGCGACGACGACGGAGCTGCTGGCGGCCAGTGCGGGCGCGACGTCGCGGAGCGTGGGGTTGAGCGGGTAGCTCCACGGCGTGCTGGCCGCGACCACGCCGACGGGTCCGTGCAGCACCACATCGTGCGCAGTGGGGGACAGGGCCGGTGACCGCCGGTGCAGCACGCGGGCCTGCCCGGCGCTGTGGTCGATCCTGGTGCTCGCACCGGCGACCTCGCCGCGCGCCTGGCCGATGATCATGCGGTTGCCCGGCCGGTGTACCTGACCAGCCGGGTGGCCGCCGCGGACCACATCAACGTCCCGCCCCCCGCGATTCCGGGCCCCTGCAGGGTCGGGGCATGCCCAGGCCCGGAATCGCGGGGGGAGAGGGGGGTGCGGGGGCGGGCGGCCGGGCCGGGTCCTCGGCCCGCGTCCGGACGGCGCTCGCCGGGGCGTCATCGGTCCCGGCCACCGGGCGGGGCACCGGCCGAGTCCGCAGCTCGTCGGTGAGCTGGAGGTCCTGCCGGCGCCCGCCGTGGCGGTGCGGATTCCGGCGGCGAACTCGGGATCCAGAGCGCGGGCCACGGCGGAAGGCTGGTCACGGCGTCGGCGGTGCCGTCGTGACGTCCACCAGGAGGGACACCTGGCGGGGCCGCGGCGCCGCCGCGACCTGTGACGGTGCGGTGGGGTCAGTCCCAGAACTCGGGGAGGTCGTCCGTCTCCAGGGTGGCCCGGACGATCTCGGCGAAGACGGATTCGGTCGACTGGGCAATCGTGATGCTCATGCCACGACCATCGACCGTAGGTCCCGGGCTTCGGCGGGACCTCCGACCTGATCTCACCGTGATCTGGACCTCACCTCATGGTCGAGGTCAAGAGGGGGTGAGTAGTACGTCATGTGCCGCTTGGGTGGACGTCATGAACGCCACCCGGCGTCGGTCAGCTCGCCCGCGACCAGCGGGCGAGCTGACCGGCAGGGACCACCCGGTGACGGGCGAGCGCAGCCGTGGTGAGCGCCAGCCCCGCGAGCGTCCAGACCGCCAGCAGCCCGATGGGACCGGCCAGCGCGCCGCCCGCGGTGACGGACTGCAGTCCGTGCAAGGCCGGACCGAGCGGGGTCAGGTCGTACAGCGATCCGACCAGAGCCGGGACCGTCGAGACGACAGCGGCAGCGAGCCCGATCGTCGCGACCAGCACCGCCACGAAGCGTCCGATGCCGCGGAAGGCCGCCGCCAGCCCCTGGTTGACCGCGGCGAACGCGACCCCGGCGAGGCAGGCCACCAGCGTGAAGCGCACCCAGCCCCCCGGCGTGAGGTCGAGCGTGGGCGACATGACCGCCGTGATCGCCAGCCCCTGGATCACGCCGACAGCCGCCGCGGGGGCGAAGGAGCGCAGCGCCAGGACCCAGGACGGCCGCGTCGAACCCAGCGCCCGCGGGGTCATCGCCGCGAGTACGAGGAACGTGGCCAGGCCGCCGATCCACAGCGCGAGGGTGACAAGGAATGCCACGATCTGCGAGCCGAACACGTCGGTGCTCCCGCTCGCGCTCGTCACCGGGTCGGCGACGACCGAGGCAAGGTGGTCGGACTCGGCCTTGGTGTAGGTCGGCACCTGGGTGGCGGCGGTGCCCAGCCCGGTGGACAGGCTGCCCGCGCCCTCGGACACCTGGGCGGCGCCAGTGGCCAGGCCACTGGCCCCGGTGGCGAGCTGCGAGGCACCGTCGGCTGCCTGCACGGCCCCTGCCGCGAGCTTCCCGGCGCCCGTCGACGCGCTCGATGCGCCCGAAGCCAGTGCGCTGGCGCCGTCCGCGGACTGCTGGATGTACCCGGCGAGGGTCTGCAGCCCGGTGGCTGTGCCCGCCGCCCCGGCAGCCAGCTGCTGACCGGCCGCTGCGAGCTGGGTGGTGCTGGTGGTCAGGGCCGGCGTGGTCGAAGTGCCGGTGTTGACCGACGAGTCGAGGCTCGCCGCCCCGGCTGCCGCGGTCGCCGCCCCACTCGACAGGCCGGCCGACGCCTGGACGAGGTAGGAGAGGTTGGCCGGCACGCCCGCCTGAGCGTTGCCGGGGCTGGGCGCCGCGTTCAGGTCGACGAGCTGGGTGAGCAGCCCGCACATGGCGGTCGAGCCAGCCGTGCAGGCCTCCGAGACTGTCTTGATCGCGGCCAGGCCTCGGCTCAGCCCGCTGGCCCCGGTTGCGATCTCGGCGGTCCCGGCCTTCAACCCGCTCGCCCCCTGGGAGAGCCCGGGCGTGCTCGCGGTCCCGTTGATCCCCGCCGCGAGCGCCGTCAACCCGTCGGCGAACGTCTGCGCACCGCCCACCGAGGCCTGCGCCGTCGTGGCGGACGCAGCGGTCTGCGATGCGAGCTGATCGAGTCCGGAGGCCAGCGAGGACGCACCGGAGGCCAGCTTGCCGGCGCCCTGTGCCAGGCCGGCCGACCCGGTGCCCAGGGTGCTGAGACCGCCGGCCAGGTCGGTGGACCCGGTGGCGAGCGAGGAGGCGCCCGAGGCGAGCGCTGTGCTCCCGGTGGCCAGCTGACCGGCCCCGCTCGCCGCATCGGCCAGGGAGGTGCCGAGCGTGCTGAAACCGACCAGCACGTTCTGCAGGTAGGTGGTCGTCAGGGTCCGCCCGAGGATCTGCGTGGCGGTCGTCGTGACCGCCTGGGCGAGCACCGGGTCCAGCGGCCGGGACTTGTCCGAGGTCGCGATGTCGAGCGTCGCCTGGACCGCATCGGCACCGTTGGCGGTCGAGGTGGCGGCGGCCGAGAAGTTCGCCGGGATGGTGACCACGGCCGTGTACGAACCGTTGGCGAGGCCGGCGGCGGCGTCCGAGGCGCTGGTGACCACCCAGGTGAGGTTGCTGCCGGAGTCGGAGCTGGACACGTTGGCGACCGTGGGACTGGCCGAGGGAGTCGGTGAGGCGCTGGCGGTGGCCGACCCGGAGGTGTCCGCGCCGGACGAGGTCACCAGCCCGGCCGCGAGCTGGCGACCGAGCGGCACGGTCTGCCCCTTGATGGTCACCGGTTCGTCGAGGTTCACCACCGCGGCGGTGATGCGGTCGAGGTGCTCGGTCGGCTTCCACAGCGCCCAGGTGAGCAGACCCCCCACCACGAGCGGCACCAGCACGAGGCCGAGCACGGTGAACCAGGTGCCCCGCCCACCGCCGCGCAGGCGCTCCGGGTGGATGAACACGGACAGCCGGCTCATGCGAGCACCTCCTGGCTCAGCGGGCCCACGAGCGTGCGGGTCCCCGGTGGGAGCAGGCCGTCCAGGCCCTGCTCGTCGAGCGCGCTCACGACGAGCGTCATCTGCGGGTCGGCGGCGCGGGCCACCGTGATGCGGTCGTGCACGGCCTGCCGCAGCCACGGGTCGCCGACACCGTCCAGGTCGTCGATGACGACGACGGGCGCACCGGTGGCGAACGCCTCGTCCAGCTCGGCCACCGGATCGGCGGCCCGGGCGAGCCGGGCGAAGGCGACCGAGTGCCGGATGTCCCGAGCCCGGACCGAGGCGATCAGACCGTTGACCTTGAGGGTCCCGGCATCGGCGTGCGCCCGGCCGGCCAGGGTGAGCAGCAGCGGTGTGCGGCCCGAACGGTGCGGGCCGGTGACCACGAGCATGCCGCCGCGGGGGACGCGTACCGACACGTCCCGGTACAGCGCCATCCCGTCGGGTGCGTCCAGCCGCAGGCCGTGCGCCGTGATCGCATCGTCGGCGCCGGGTTCGGGCCAGTCGGCCAGCTGCAGCTCGGCGGCCAGGCCCTCGCCCTCGACGTCGAAGTGCGGCAGCCGTCGGTCCAGCCAGTGCGGCATGTGCCAGGCGCGCTCGCCGAGCAGCTGGAGCACCGCCGGGACGAGCGTCATCCGCACGATGAAGGCGTCGATGAAGATGCCGACCGTGAGGCCGAGCGCGATGGGCTTGATCATCGTGTTGTCACCGGGCACGAAGGCCAGGAACACCGAGAACATGATGACGGCCGCTGCGGTCACGACCTTCGCCGAGGACAGGAAGCCGACCCGGACGGCGCGGTGGGCGTCACCGCGGTGCACGTACTCCTCGCGCATCCGGGAGACCAGGAACACCTCGTAGTCCATCGCGAGGCCGAACAGCACCCCCATGACGACGATCGGCATGAAGCTGAGCACGGCCTGGGGGGTGCGGTCGACGCCGATCAGGCTCGCGCCGATCCCGTGCTCGAAGACCAGGGACACGACCCCGAACGCGGAGACGATCGACAGCAGGTACCCCGCGGTGGCCTTGAGCGGCACCCACAGCGACCGGAACACCATCATGAGGAGCAGGAACGAGAGTCCGACGACGA
>JAHIJU010000291.1 GCA_018898235.1 Actinomycetota bacterium
GGACCTGCTGGACGTCGTTGGTCGTCCGGGTGATGAGCGTCGGGGCGCCGAACTTGGCGACCTCCTGGGCGGAGAACTCCTGGACGTGGCCGAACAGGCGCTGTCGCAGGTCACGGCCGAACTGCATGGCGGTCCGGGCGCCGAAGTAGGTGGCGATCACGGCGGCGACCACCTGGCCGAGGCTGACGGCCAGCATCCAGCCGCCGGTCTGCCAGATGACCTTGGTGTCGCCGGCGGTGACCCCCTTGTCGATGATCCGGGCGTTGAGGTTCGGCAGGTACAACGTGGCGAGCGTCTGGACCAGCTGGAACACCAGCAGGGCCGCGACGGCGCCGCGATAGGGCCGCAGGTGTTCCCGCAGCAGTCGCATCAGCATGGGGTGGATCCCTCCGGGACGAGGTCGTGGGGGTCGAGGGGTGAGTCCGGGTCGACGACACCGGACAGGAACATGGCGGCGACGTCCTGCGGCGCCGGGACATCGCCGCCGTCACCGCCCGAGCGCGCGCTCTCGACGGTGCGGACGGCCGTGCCGACCAGGATCGTCGCGAGCAGATCGGCGACCTGGTGCGGGGGCAGCCGCAGCCGCGCCTCATCGGGGGTGAGCAGGCGGATCAGCTCGGCGCGGATGGCCGCGCCCGCGGTGCGACGGCGATCCTGCCAGTCGGCAGGCGGGCCGTGGTGCTCATCGCCGGCACCCGGCCGGCCGACCTGGTGGAGCAGTGACATCCAGGCGACGGTGCGCTCGACCCGGGCCTGGCTGATCCGCATCACCTCGATGATCCGCTCCTCGAGGGGTGCGTCGAGATCGATGGAGCGCATCGGCACCAGCGCAAGACCCGGGTCGATGGCGGCCAGCACCGCCTCGCGCAGCAGCGTCGTCTTGTCCTCGAACACGCGGAACAGCGTGCCCTCGGCCACGCCGGCCGCGGCCGCCAGGTCGCGTGTCGTGACCGCGGTGCCGCGCTCGAGGATCACATCCTGGACCGCGGCCAGGATGGCTTGCCGCCGTTCGTCCGGCGGTAGCGGCGACGCGCGGCCGGCGCGCACGGCTGGTTCGGGGACCTGAGGCACGCCGCCATGCTAAGTGAGTGAGTGCTCACTCCGCAAACTCATACCCGCCACATGGACCCGTCCGTGGTGAGCCGCCCGACGCAGCTCAGGGCTGATCGGGCGACGGCGGCACGCTCGGTCCTGCCGGCGGGACGGCCGCCCCGCCCGGACGCTGACCCGCCTCGGCCGACGGGTCGAACGGTGCGCCGCTGAACACCCCGGCGCTCGTCGCATCGGCAGTGGCGGCAGCCGACTCGCGGCGTGCCTCCGCCAGCGCGACCTTCGGATCGGTGAGCGTCACCGGCGGCAGCTCACCCTCGTCGAGCGGCGACGTCCCCGCCGGACGTGCCGACGGCTCGCCGTCGGCACCCGATCCCCCGAACGCCTTGGCCACCACGCCCAACGCCCCGGACAGCTCGGCCGGCAGGAACCACATCTTGTTCGACGGGCTCGCGGCAACCTTCGGGAGCATCTGCAGGTACTGGTAGGCAAGCAGCTTGGGGTCGGCGTCGCCGCGGTGCACGGCGTCGAACACCTGCAAGATCGCCCGCGACTCGCCCTCGGCGGTGAGGATCGCGGCCTGCGCGGCACCCTCGGCCCGCAGGATCGCCGCCTGCTTCTCGCCCTCGGCCGTGAGGATCTGCGACTGCTTGACGCCCTCGGCCGTGAGGATCGCGGCACGACGGTCACGTTCGGCACGCATCTGCTGCTCCATCGAGCCCTGCACCGAGGCCGGCGGTTCGATCGACTTGAGCTCGACCCGGTTGACCCGCACGCCCCACCGACCGGTCGCCTCGTCCAGCACGCCGCGCAGCTGGCCGTTGATCTGGTCACGGCTGGTGAGCGTCTGCTCCAGGTCCATCGAGCCGACCACGTTGCGCAGGGTCGTCACCGTCAGCTGCTCGATGCCCTGGATGTAGTTGGCGATCTCGTAGACCGCGGCCTTCGGCTCGGTGACCTGGAAGTAGATGACCGTGTCGATGCTCACCACGAGGTTGTCCGAGGTGATCACCGGCTGCGGCGGGAAGGAGACCACCTGCTCGCGCAGGTCGACCGACGCCCGGACCCGGTCGACGAACGGGATCAGCAGGTGCAGTCCCGCCTCCATCGTCTTGGAGTACCGGCCGAGTCGCTCGACGATCATCGACACCGCCTGCGGCACGATCCGCACCGAGCGCGCCAGCCCGATCACGAAGAACAGCACCACGAGGGCCAAGACGATGTAGATCACGAACTGACCAGGACCAGACGCAGCGAACACGGCATACCTCCGCTAGGTGGACGGAATCAGCGCGCCGCAGGCGCGTCGAGCGGGACGACGACGGCGGTGGCACCGTCGATCCGAGTCACCGTGACCGGCGCACCGGGAGGAAGGACCACGCCGGCCTCGGTGCGGGCGGACCAGACCTCGCCCGCGAGCTTCACCCGGCCGGTCGCCACGTCCACCGCGGCGACCACGACAGCCGGACGCCCGACCAGGGCCGCGGCGTTGGTCTCCTCCAGCGGGATCCTGCGCCTCAGGCGACGCAGCAGCCAGGGCCGCAACGTGGTCAGCAGCACGGTCGCCACCAGGACGGCGACGACGATCTGCACCCACAGCGGGGCACCGAGCAACGAGGCGAGCGCCCCGGCCAGAGCGCCGCCGGCAAGCATGACGAGAACCAGTGACAGCGTCAGCATCTCGACGATGCCGAGCACGAGCGCCGCGCCGACCCACCACAGCCAGGCCATCGCCACCCAACTCCCCCCGGTCGCGCCACCATGGCGCGATCTGTCGATCCTACGGTGCCGAGCCTTCCGGCGAGTGGTGACCGGTCGAGACCTGCGGGAGGGCCCTGGCCGACCAGCGGTCGGCGCTGTGGTGCAGGTGCAACGGCAGGTCGAACGTCCCGGAGAGGTTCTCCGCCGTGAGCACCTCCTCGAGCGTGCCCGCCGCGAAAGCACTGCCCTTGCGCAGCAGCAGCGCATGGGTGAAGCCCGGCGGGATCTCCTCCACGTGGTGGGTCACCAGCACCAGGACCGGGGACCGCGGATCGCGGGCCAGCTCGGCGAGCGCACCCACCAGCTCCTCGCGACCGCCGAGGTCGAGGCCCGCACCCGGTTCGTCCAGCAGCAGCAGCTCCGGGTCGGCCATCAGCGCCCGGGCGATCTGGACCCGCTTGCGCTCACCCTCCGACAACGTCCCGAACCAGCGCTGCCCGAGGTGCTGCACGCCGAACGCCGCCAGCAGGTCCTGCGCACGCGCCTCGTCGACACCCTCATAGGCCTCGCGCCACCGTCCGGTGACCCCGTACGCCGCCGTCAGGACGACGTCGAGCACGGTCTCGCCCGAGGGGATGTGGTCGGCCAGTGCGGCACTCGACAGACCGATCCGCGGCCTCAGGTCGAACACGTCGACCTTGCCCAGCCGGCTGCCCAGCACCTCGGCCACGCCCTCGGTCGGGTGCATCCGCCCCGAGGCCACCTCGAGCATCGTCGTCTTGCCCGCGCCGTTGCGTCCCAGGACGACCCAACGCTCCCCCTCACGGACCGTCCAGGTCAACCGGTCGAGGATCGTCGTCGCCCCTCGCCGGATCGTCAGGTCCTGGAGGTCGAGCACCGCCGTCATGGCACGAAACCCTAGTCGTCGTCGCGGGTGGGAAGAGGTCAGGCGTCGATACGGCGACGGTCCAAGGTCCGTGCGCCGGCCACGATGAAGTCCTTACGAGGTGCCACGTCGGAGCCCATCAGCAGCTCGAACACCTGCTCGGCGCGCGCCGCACCCTCGACCGTCACCCGCCGGAGCGTGCGGTGCCGCGGGTCCATCGTCGTCTCGGCGAGCTGGTCCGCATCCATCTCACCCAGCCCCTTGTAGCGCTGGATGTCACCGGAGTACCGCCGACCAGCCTTGTCGAACTTCTTGAGAGTCGCCGTCAGCTCCGCTTCAGAGTACGTGTAGACGTACTCCCGCCCGCGACCGCCGCTGCCGAGCAGCTCGATGCGGTGCAGCGGCGGGACCGCCGCGTAGACCCGACCGTCCTCGACCAGGGGACGCATGTAGCGGAAGAACAACGTCAGCAACAAGGTGCGGATGTGCGCCCCGTCGACATCGGCGTCAGTCATCAGCACGATCTTGCCGTAGCGCGCCGCGGGAAGCTCGAAGGTACGACCTGACCCTGCACCCACCACCTGGATGATGGCCGCGCACTCAGCGTTCTTGAGCATGTCGGTGACCGAGGCCTTCTGGACGTTCAGGATCTTGCCCCGGATCGGCAGCAAGGCCTGGTAGTCGCTCGACCGCGCGAGCTTGGCGGTGCCGAGCGCGCTGTCCCCCTCGACGATGAACAGCTCCGAGCGCTCGACGTCGTCGATCCGGCAGTCCGCCAGCTTGGCCGGCAACGAGGACGACTCCAGCGCGTTCTTGCGCCGCGAGATCTCCTTCTGCTTGCGGGCCGACAACCGCGAGCGCATCTCGCCGACGACCTTGTCGAGCAGCAGCCCGGCCTGGACCTTCTCCCGGCCCCGGCTCTGCTCCAGGATCGCGCCGAGCCGGGTGTCGAGGACCTTGGCGACGATCGCGCGCACCGGGGCGGTGCCGAGGACCTCCTTGGTCTGACCCTCGAACTGCGGTTCGGCCAGGCGGACGGTGACCACGGCGGTGAGCCCGGCGAGCACGTCCTCCTTCTCGATGCGCTCGGTCGCCGCGTCCTTGGCCGAGATCTTCAACCGTCGGGCGTTCGCGTCGACCGCCTTGCGCAGCGTGCGGAGCAGCCCAGCCTCGAAACCGGCCAGGTGGGTGCCGCCCTTCGGGGTGGCGATGACGTTGACGAAGCTGCGCACATCGGTGTCGTACCCGGTGCCCCAGCGCAGCGCCACATCGACCTGGCAGGTCCGGCTGACCTCCTGCGGGCTCATGTGGCCACGCTCGTCGAGCACGGGGACGGTCTCGGTGAACGTCCCCTCGCCGACCAGGTGCCAGGTGTCCGTGGCCGCCGGGTCCGCCGCCAGGTGCTCGACGAAGTCGACGACCCCGCCCTCGTGGCAGAACGTCTCCGTGGTGGGGCCGTCGGCGCCCGGGGTGCCCGGCACCCGGCGTTCGTCGCGCACCACGATCTTCAGCCCGGGCACCAGGAAGCTTGTCTGCCGGGCGCGGGTCACCAGCTCGTCGTAGGCGAACACCGCGCTGGCCGGGAAGATCTGGCGGTCGGCCCAGTAGCGCACCCGGGTGCCGGTCACGGTCTTGGCGAGACGGCCGGAGGCGACGAGCTGGGACCCGGAGACGAACGGCTCGAACGGCGACTGCGGGCCGATGCCCGCGCCGTCGTCGAACACGCCGGGCTCGCCGCGGCGGAAGCTCATGGAGTGGGTGCGCCCACCACGATCGACCTCGACGTCCAGCCGGGCGGACAACGCGTTGACCACCGAGGCGCCGACGCCGTGCAGCCCGCCCGACGCGGCGTACGAGCCGCCGCCGAACTTCCCGCCGGCGTGCAGCTTGGTGAAGACCACCTCGACGCCCGTCAGACCGGTGCGCGGCTCGATGTCGACCGGGATGCCGCGCCCGTCGTCCCGCACCTCGACGGAGGAGTCCGCGTGCAGGACCACCTCGATGCTGGAGCAGTAGCCGCCCAGAGCCTCGTCGACGGCGTTGTCGATGATCTCCCAGAGGCAGTGCATGAGCCCGCGGCTGTCGGTGGTCCCGACGTACATCCCGGGGCGCTTGCGGACCGCCTCGAGCCCTTCGAGCACCGACAGGTGCCGGGCCGTGTAGCCGGACTGCGCCGAGGTGGTGGTCACGGGACGCGATGCTAACCGCCGCGCACGTCCGGGCCGGGACACCATGCCGCCCGGCCATGAGGTCGCAGCGGCCTGGCCTCCCGCCCCGCGCACGTGACCGGCGTGTAACGCCGGTCCCCGCGGACGGCCGCTACGTGACATCCGTGTGACGGCACGTCACGAACATGTACGCGATGAGCGAACCTGGGCATCTGGAGGGCATGGATCCTGCAACGGGATGGTTCGATGACGATGTGATGACCATGACGCCCGAGCAGAAGGCCCCCCTGTCCGCCGCAGATCGCTGCGACCGGTGTGGTGCGCAGGCTTACGTGCGTGTCTCCCTGGCCGGAGGCGAGCTGCTGTTCTGCGCCCACCACTACCGCGAGCACGCCCCGAAGTTTGCCGACGTCGCGACCCACATCCAGGACGAGACCGACCGGCTGCTGGCCGAGCACGGCGCTGGAGCGGCGCTGTAGAGGCCGTAGAGCACGTTCGAACGACGAAGGGCGCCGGGAGGATCTCCCGGCGCCCTTCGTCGTTCTGACGTGCTCAGTCCAGGTAGTCGCGCAGCACCTGCGACCGCGACGGGTGGCGCAGCTTCGACATGGTCTTGGACTCGATCTGGCGGATCCGCTCACGCGTGACCCCGTAGACCTTGCCGATCTCGTCCAGGGTCTTGGGCTGGCCGTCGGTAAGGCCGAACCGCATGGAGACCACGCCTGCCTCACGCTCGGACAGCGTGTCCAGCACCTGGTGGAGCTGCTCCTGCAGCAGCGTGAAGCTCACCGCATCGGCCGGGACGACGGCCTCGGAGTCCTCGATGAGGTCACCGAACTCGCTGTCGCCGTCCTCGCCGA
>JAHIJU010000292.1 GCA_018898235.1 Actinomycetota bacterium
GAGGACGCCGGGGTGATGGTCGGCTGGCGCACCGCGGTCGACCCGAGCGTGCTGACCTGCATCGGCCAGGCGCACGTCAACCCGCCGGCGGGCTTCACCGTGCACCCCAAGCTCGCCGCGCTGCTCACCAAGCGCGAGCAGATGAGCCGCGAGGGTCACATCGACTGGGCGTTCGGCGAGCTGCTGGCGTTCGGGTCGCTGCTCATCGAGGGGACCCCGATCCGGTTGGCCGGTCAGGACTCCCGCCGCGGCACGTTCGTCTCCCGGCACGCGGTGTTCCACGACCGCGAGACCGGCGCCGAGTGGACGCCGTTGAGCTACCTGGCAGCGAACCAGGGCAAGTTCGGGGTCTACGACTCCTCGCTGTCCGAGTACGCCGCGCTCGGCTTCGAGTACGGGTACTCCGTCGAGCGACCGGACGCCCTTGTGCTCTGGGAGGCCCAGTTCGGCGACTTCGTCGACGGTGCCCAGACCATCACCGACGAGTTCATCTCGGCGGCCGAGCAGAAGTGGCAGCAGCACTCCTCCCTGGTGCTGCTCCTGCCCCACGGGTACGAAGGCCAGGGCCCCGACCACTCGTCGGCACGGATCGAGCGCTTCCTCCAGCTCGCCGCGGAGGACAACCTGACGATCGCCCACCCGACGAACCCGGCGTCGTACTTCCACCTGCTGCGCGAGCAGGCCTACCGCCGGCCGCGCCGCCCGCTCGTGGTGTTCACGCCGAAGTCGATGCTGCGGCACAAGGCCGCCGTCTCGGCCGTCGAGGACTTCACGGCGGGCACCTTCCGACCGGTCATCGGGGACGACGGGGTCGATCCGGCCAAGGTGACGCGCGTGCTGATGTGCGCCGGGAAGGTCTACTGGGACCTCGTCGCCCGGCGGGCGGCGCTGGGTGACGAGACCACCGCGATCCTGCGGCTCGAGCAGCTGTACCCGCTCGACCAGACGGCGCTGCGCCAGGCCCTGGCGCCCTTCGAGGGCACCGGGCTCATGTGGGTCCAGGACGAGCCGCTCAACCAGGGCGCCTGGACGCATCTGTCCATGCACCTGCCCCAGCTCATCGACCACACCCTCACCGTGTCGTCGCGTCCGGAGTCCGCCTCTCCCGCGGCCGGTACCGCGAAGAAGCACCACGCCGAGCAGGAGGCGTTGATCACAGCCGCTTTCGCGCGATGATCTGCGCGTGACCCCTTCCCCCCTGCGGATCGTCGTGCTCGGAGACGAGCTGGCCTGCGGGGTGGGCGACCCCAAGGCCCTCGGCTGGGTGGGACGCGTGGTCGCGCGCACCATCGCGCCGGTCCCACCGACCGTGCTCACGCTGGCCGTCCCGGGCGAGACCAGCACCGAGCTCGGCGGCCGGTGGGACGGCGAGGCCTCCCGCCGCTTCACCGTCGACGCCGACAACCGGCTGGTGATCGGCGTCGGACGGGCCGACATCGGCGCCGGGCTCTCACTCGCCCGGTCAAGGCTGAACCTGGCGAACATCCTCGACGTCGCCGAGCAGCGCAACGTCCCGGCGTTCGTCGTCGGTCCCCCGCCCGGCCGGGCCGAGGACGACGAGCGGATCGCCGAGCTGTCGGTCGCGCTGGGCGATGTCGCGAGCCGCCGGCGGGTCCCGTACGTCGACACGTTCGCCCCGCTGGTCAACCACGACCAGTGGCGGGCGGACATGGCAGCCGGCGACGGGTGGCTCCCGGGTCAGGCGGGGTACGGGCTCATCGCGTGGCTGGTGCTGCACACCGGCTGGCACGTCTGGCTCGGGTTGCCCTCCGACGCCGACTGATCCGATCCCCGGCCGCGGTCCGACGGCTCAGTGCAGCGTCTGCCGCAGGGCCGTCAGCGCCGAGTCGAGCACGGTCCGGACGGTGTCCAGCGCGAGCTGCGGGACAGCCGCGTTCGCGTCCGCCCG
The DNA here is from genome assembly GCA_018898235.1 of Actinomycetota bacterium. Classification (GTDB taxonomy): domain Bacteria; phylum Actinomycetota; class Actinomycetes; order Actinomycetales; family Cellulomonadaceae; genus Cellulomonas. The sequence goes on from JAHIJU010000292.1 coordinate 1,910, forward strand.
GCGCAGGTCGGCCCGGACCTCGTCGGTGAACCGTCGGATGAGGGCCTCCGCCTCCACGCGGCGCACGTGCGACGCCAGCCGCTCGTCGTCGGCGACCTCGGAACGGCCGGGCCGCGCCGCCGCACGGGCCTCCTGGGCAGCGGCGGCCAGATCGACCCGCAACCCGCGCATGGCCTCTCGCACATCGTCGCGGACCGCCCCGGCCCGCTCACGCACGGTCTCGGCCAGGTTGGCCTCGAGATCGGCCAGGTCGCCACGTCGGGCGTCCAGCTCGGCCCGACCGGCCGCGGTGAGCGAGTAGGTGGTCTTGCGGCCGTCCTCGGCGCGCGCCACCAGCCCCTCCTCCTCGAGCCGCGACAGACGCGGGTAGATCGTGCCGGCGCTCGGTCGGTACGTGCCGCCGAACCTGTCCGACAGGGCCTGGATGACCTCGTAGCCGTGGCGCGGGCCGGCCTCCAGGAGCGCCAGCAGGTACAGGCGGAGCTGGCCGTGCGCGAACACCGCCGTCACGCCGTGACCCCGCGCAGCACCGTGACGTCGCCCGAGACGCTGGTCGCCGACAGGTAGCAGCCGCCGTCACCACTGCTCTGGTCGACCGTCCGGGTGCCGAACCCGGGGCCCTTGTGCTCGATCTGGTCGACCACGAGGCGACCCGAGACGGACTGCGCCTTGACCTGCAGACCCGCCTGGCTGGGCAGCCGCACGGTCACGTCCCCGGAGACCGTGGTGGCCGACAGCGACGAGGTCGTCGAGGTGACGTCCAGCGTGACCGAGCCGGAGACGGTGTTCACGTGGACGGCGGTGAGCTCGCCGGAGGCCGCGAGGTCGCCCGAGACCGAGTTGAGGGTGAGCGGACCGTGGTGGCCCCGCACGACGACGTCACCGCTCACGGTGCGGGCCACGAGCTGGCCACGGGTGTCGTCGACCAGGAGCGCACCGGAGACGGTGCCCACCGACGCGTCCTCCCCCACCGCGGCGAGCAGGCCCTCGGCCGAGACGGTGCCGATCCGGACGGCTGCCGTGCGCGGCACGGCGACGTGGACATCGGCGCGGTCGTTGGAACGGAACGTGCGCAGTCGGTCCAGGAAGGACTCCCAGGTGCTCAGGGTGTCGGCGTACCCGATCCGGAGCTCACCGTCGCACAGCGTGACCTCGATCGGGCGCCCCTGCACGGAGTGCACCTCCAGCCGGGCGGACGGACCGTCCTGGCCGACGACGTCGACCCGACCTCCGATGACCTGGACGCGCAGCGAGCGCACGTCCTCGACCTCGATGACCTGCGGGCCGGCGACGACCCATGACTCGGTGGCCATGACTTCTCCTTCTCGAGATATATCGCTTGTTGTTCACGATATATCTCGTTCTGGATCGACGCCAGCGGCCCTGCCCGACAACCACGAGGGCGGCGGCCCCTGCCCCTGCTACCCGACGAGGCCGACCGCGCGCAGCTCGAGCGTCAGGTCATGCGGGTTCGACGAGGCC
>JAHIJU010000293.1 GCA_018898235.1 Actinomycetota bacterium
CGTGGCACTCATCGCCGCCGCAGACGCCGTCTCCGGGAACATCGCGACCGTGGGCTACGGCCTTGCGGTCATCGGCCCCGGTATCGGCCTCGGCATCCTCATCGGCAAGACCATCGAGGGCATGGCTCGTCAGCCCGAGGTGTCCGGCCAGCTGCGCACGACCATGTTCATCGGCATCGGCTTCGTCGAGGTGCTCGGTCTGCTCGGCCTGATCACGGACTTCCTGTTCTCGTGACCGGGGCTGCGTTCACCGTCCTGGCTGCGGCCGAGGGGGAGACGCCGAGCATCCTGCTGCCGAACTGGCCCGACCTGATCTGGGGCGGCGTCGTCTTCCTCCTCATCGCCTGGGTGTTCGGCAAGTACGCCCTGCCGGCCCTCCAGAAGGTGCTGGACGAGCGGGCCGAGCTCATCGAGGGCGGTCTCGCCAAGGCGAAGACCGCCCAGGCCGAGGCCGATGCACGCCTCGCCGAGTACGAGGAGCACCTGGCCGAGGCCCGGGTCGAGGCCGCGCACATCCGCGAGGACGCACGTGGCGAGGCCGGTCAGATCCTGGCCGAGTCCCGCGCGCGTGCCGCCGATGACGCCGCACGCGCCAGTGCGGCCGCTCAGCGGCAGATCGACGCCGAGCGTCAGCAGGCCGCGATCTCGCTGCGCTCGGACGTCGGTTCGCTCGCGACCGACCTCGCCTCGAAGATCGTCGGCGAGTCGCTCGAGGACGAGGCACGTCGCTCGCGCGTCGTCGACCGCTTCCTCGACGAGCTGTCGGCCTCCGCCCCGGCACCGGGGACGGGCCACTGATGCGAGCCGCGTCCCGCGCCTCCCAGGCCGCCGTCCTGCGCGCCTGGGAGCCCGTGGTCTCCCGTGCCCGTGGACGCGGGCTGGAGCTCGCGGGTCAGCTGTTCGCCCTGGGAGACGTCCTCGTGCGCACCCCGGCCCTGCGCCGCGCCCTGACGTCCCCCTCGGCCTCCGAGGAGGCCAAGAGCGCCCTGGCGGCCGATGTCCTCAAGGACGCCGACCCCCGCGTGGTCGCCGTCGTCCAGGATCTGGTCGGGCGTCGCTGGTCCAGCGAGAACGACCTGGCCGAGGCGACCGAGCTGCTCGGGCGCACGGCGATCCTCACCGCCGCCGAGTCGCGCGGTGCGCTCGACCGGGTGGAGGACGAGATCTTCCGGCTCACCCGGGCGCTCGCCGGGCAGCGCGAGATGCGTCAGGCGCTCGTCGACCCGTCCTTCGACGCGGACAAGCGCGCCGACCTCGCCGAGGCGATCCTCGGCGGGAAGGCGGACGTGGCGACCACGGCCTTCGCGCGGCGTGCCGCCTCGGCCCCCCGCGGCCTGCGGTTCGTCACGACCCTGGGCCACCTGTCGGACCTGATCGCCGATCGCCGGGACCGCAAGGTCGCGACCGTGACGACCGCTGCGCCGCTGAGCGCCGATCAGACGGCCCGCCTGTCCGAAGTGCTGGCACGGGTGCTCGGCCGCGAGGTCGAGCTCAGCGTGTCGGTGGACCCGCACGTCATCGGCGGTCTGCGTGCGCAGTCCGGCGCCGACGTGATCGACGCAACGGTGCTCGCCCGCCTCGTGGCCGCCAGGCGCGAGCTCGCACGATGACCCCCCGACCCACGACCGATGACGAACGGTGCGCGCGACCGGCGCGACGAGGAGAGACACGATGGCTGAGCTGACGATCCGTCCGGAGGAGATCCGGGCCGCCCTGGACAGCTTCGTCAAGAACTACGAGCCGCACGGGGCCTCCGCCGAGGAGGTCGGCCGGGTGTCGCTCGCCGGCGACGGCATCGCGCAGGTCGAGGGCCTGCCCGGCGCGATGGCCAACGAGCTGCTCCGGTTCGAGGACGGGACCCTGGGTCTTGCGCTGAACCTCGACGTCCGGGAGATCGGCGTCGTGGTGCTCGGTGAGTTCTCGGGCATCGAGGAGGGCCAGGAGGTCCGCCGGACCGGCGAGGTGCTGTCCGTGCCGGTCGGCGACGCCTATCTGGGGCGCACGGTCAACCCGCTGGGAGCGCCCATCGACGGCCTCGGTGAGATCGAGACCGAGGGTCGACGCGCCCTGGAGCTGCAGGCTCCCGGTGTCATGGCCCGCAAGAGCGTGCACGAGCCGCTGCAGACGGGCCTCAAGGCCATCGACTCGATGATCCCGATCGGGCGCGGTCAGCGTCAGCTCATCATCGGCGACCGCCAGACGGGCAAGACGGCGATCGCGATCGACACGATCATCAACCAGAAGTCCAACTGGGAGACCGGCGACCCGAACCAG
>JAHIJU010000028.1 GCA_018898235.1 Actinomycetota bacterium
GCGGCGGCCGGTTCGACGGGACCGGATGGCGGGCCGTCGGTCAGCTCCTCGACGCCGCCGCGGCGGGGGACCCGGACGCGCAGTGGGTGGTCGACGACGTCGTCGCCGCGCTCGGCCCGGCACTGGCGAACCTCGTCAACCTCACCAACCCGCAGCGGGTCGTGGTGGGCGGCTGGGTCGGCATCCGGCTGATGCAGGCGCTCGCACCCCGGATCGAGGCGGCGGTCCGGGACAACTGCCTGGCGCGGCCGGGGTCGCAGTTCGAGCTCGTCGAGTCGACGTTCGGCGGGGACACCGTGGCGATCGGAGCGGCGATCCTGCCGCTGGAACGACTGCTCGCCGAACCGCTCGTCCGGGCGTGACCGGGACGTCGACCGTGACCGGCCCGGTCAGCGCCCCGTCTCGACCAGCACCTGCACCCAGGCGATCGGGGGCAGTGTGATCACCAGCTCGTCACCGTCCCGGACGACAGCCAACGCCCGCAAGCCGACTCGGTCGGGGTCGGCCAGGGTGTTGGCGGCCGACGGGTCCGGATCGGCGAGCACCCGGGCCTGCACGGTCATGGGGTGCGGCCCGAGGGCGCTCACGTCGATCCGCAGCTGCACCTGCTCGTCGGTCGAGCGGTTGACGGCGTGCACCGAGTAGGTCCCTGCGGCCTCGTCGTGGGAGCCCACCGCATCGACCAGCGGTACGTCACCCAGGGTGGCCGTCGGGTACGTGTCGGTGCGGACCGCGACATCGAGCGCGGTGCCGCGGGCGTGGGCCGAGGTCGCCGCGAACGGGAAGAAGGTGGTCTGGCGCCAGGCCGGGCCGCCCGGCTCGGTCATGATCGGCGCGATCACGTTGACCAGCTGCGCCAGCGATGCGCTCGTGACGCGGTCGGCGTGCCGTAGCAGCGTGATGAGCAGACTGCCGAACACGACGGCGTCCGTCACGGTGTAGACGTCCTCGAGCAGCCGCGGCGCGCGCGGCCAGTTGTCGACGCCTTCGATGCGGTCCACGTTCTCGAAGCGGGTGTTGTACCAGATGTTCCACTCGTCGAACGAGATGTTCACGGTCCGTTGGCTGCCACGCACGTCCTTGACGTGGTCCGCGGTCGCCACGACGGTGCGGATGAAGCGGTCCATGTCGACGCCCGAGGCGAGGAACGTCGCGCGGTCTCCCGTGTCCTCGTAGTAGGCGTGGCACGAGATGTAGTCGACGACGTCGTAGGCGTGGGTGAGCACGACGCGCTCCCACTCACCGAAGGTCGGCATGGCCGAGCTCGACGAGCCGCAGGCCACCAGCTCCAGCCCGGGGTCGAACTGCTTCATGGCCCGTCCGGTGCGGGCCGCGAGCTTGCCGTAGTCGTCGGCGGACCGGTGCCCGATCTGCCAGGGGCCGTCCATCTCGTTGCCGAGGCACCACATCCGGACATCGAACGGGGTGGTCCGGCCGTCGGCGATGCGCTGGTCGGCCAGCGCGCTGCCCGCGCGAAGGTTCGCGTACTCGAGCAGCTCGAGCGCCTCGGCGGTTCCCCGGGTGCCCAGGTTGACGGCGAGCATGAGCTCGCTGCCGACCTTCTCCAGCCAGGTGCTGAACTCGTGCAGCCCGATCTCGTTCGTCTCGGTCGAGTGCCACGCGAGGTCGAGCCGACGCGGGCGCGACTCGCGCGGGCCGACGCTGTCCTCCCAACGGAAGCCGGACACGAAGTTGCCACCCGGGTACCGGATCGCCGAGACGCCGAGCTCCTTGACCAGCTCGATGACGTCGGTGCGGAATCCGTCACAGTCCGCGGTGGGGTGACCGGGTTCGTAGATCCCGTCGTAGACGGCACGGCCCAGGTGCTCGACGAACGATCCGTAGATCCGGGGGTTGATCGGGCCGATCGTGGCGTCGGGCCTCAGCGTCAGGTGTGCGGTGCGCATGTGTCTTTTCCGTCGGTCAGGTCGTCGGGCGGTGCGAGAGGGCGTGCTGGCGGTAGCGGTCGGCCACGGGGTTCGGCAGCCGCTGCAGGCCGGTCGGGGTCTCGACGAGGTCGTGCAGGCCCATCGGGAGCAGGTGGTCGGCGCGGGGGCGGGTCGTGTGCCGCCACGTCCACTCGTACATGTCGAACAGCGGCCACCACGTGTAGCCGACGAGGTCGGTGCCCTCGGTCCGCAGGGTGTCTGCGAGGGCGACCGAGTCGTCGAGCCAGGCCAGTCGTTCGGCCACGGTGCCCGTCACGCACGTCTCGGTGATCATCACGGGGACCTCGTAGCGGGCCGCGTACTGCGTGACGGCCTCGCGCAGCCCCGCGGTGCCGCGGTCGACGCTCGGCCGCGGGTCGGCGAAGCCGCCGGCGTGCCGGACCCCGGGTTCGAAGAGCTCGGTCGAGTGGCGCGGGTAGTAGTTGATGCCCATCACGTCGGGCTGTACGGCGTTGGCGGCGAACCAGACGAGCAGGTCGTCGCCCGTCGTGCCGCTGATCGCGGCCCGCAGCGGGTGGGTGTCGTCGACCCGGCCGGTGACCAGGTCCTCCACCAGGTGCACCTGGTGGCGCAGCCGATCGGCTTCGGCCCGGTGCTCGGGTGCGGTGTCGTCGCCGACGAAGCTCATCGCCGCGTCGACGTGCACGAAGGTGGCTGACGGGCCGACGGCCTGAGCGATTGCGCGCTGGCTGAGGACGAACCCGCGGGCGAGGTTGGTCGCGACGGTCACGAACCCGTCGGGTCCGCTCAGGTAGGGCGGCCAGTAGGCGTACTCGCCCGAGAACAGCGCGTGCACGACGGGCTCGTTGACCGGGGTGTAGTCGCTCACCCGGTCCGCGAACCGTTCGGCCAGCCGGTGCGCGTACTCGGCGACGTGCTGCGGGTAGTCCGGGTGCGCGAACTGCTCGTCGAGCCACAGGGGGGTGCCGTAGTGCAGCAGGTCCACGATCGGCCGCAGCCCGGCACCGAGCAGGGCGTCGACGGCACGGTCGGTCCAGGAGAAGTCCCATCGTCCCGGTTCGGGACTCACCCGGTACCAGGGGACGCCCCAACGCAGCAGCTCGGCGCCGACTCCCGCGGCCAGGGCGAAGTCGGCGGCGAAGTGCGTGTCGTGCTCGGTGAGCGTGTACTCGTCGATCGCCCGTTCGCCCGGTCTGCTCTGCGGGACGAAGGTGTCCTCGATGCCGAGCGCGAAGTGCAGCCGGCCGTCGGTGAACCAGCGTGGCTCGTTCACTTGAGCCCCGTGGTGGCGACCGACTCGATGAACCTGCGTTGCATGAGCAGGAACAGCACCGCGAGCGGCAGCACCGCGATGAGCGAGCCGGCCATCATCGTGCCGTAGGGGACGATGCCGCTCGGCCCGGTGAGCAGCGTGAGCCC
>JAHIJU010000294.1 GCA_018898235.1 Actinomycetota bacterium
CAGCTTCGTCAGTGGATCGACTCGGTCACCGTGTCCAACGTCGATGGCAGGCGTGCGATCACTACGACGACGGGTAACGCCCAGGACCGGACGAAGACCCGGTGGTACTCCGACGGCACCTCTGACTGGAACTCCTGGACCGACACCTGGTACACCGACCAGACCACCGACGACGGTGCGGTCATCGACCCCACTCGCATCTCCCAGGCGTTCAACACCGGACAAGCGGCCGACGCGGGAACGGTCACCGATGCCGACCCGGCGGTCTCGGCCGCTCAGGGTGGTGTGTGCGGTCTGACCGGCACCATCGAGTCCTGCCTGACCCCGCTGGCCAACCTGCTGTTCGGGTGCGCAGGCCTGAGCGGACCCGCCCGTGCCTGCGAACCGGCCACCCCGGTTCCCGGCCCGGCCACGGGCACCGGGCAGACCCTGCCCGTGCACACCACCACCGACGGGCCCGCACCCCAAACCCCACCAGTCGCCACCGGAGCAGGCGGGGCATCGAACCCACCCAGCACACCCCCGGGCACCGCCAGCCACCAGTGCGACGAACCCAGCGCGAGCGAGGGCGACGTCCTGACTACCCCGCAGGTCAGCGACGACAAGTTGCAGAACATCATCGATAATCTGTACAAGGGAACGACCAATCCGAGCCGAGTCGGGGACGGCACTACCATGGACGCCATCCGCAACGAGACTGCGACTTGCACCCCCACCGGAGGAAGTTTCCACACGACCAAGGGTGAGGAGTCGCTTCGCGGGCTTACCAACTGGCTTCGCCGCAACCCCGGGGCGGGCTTCGGCGATCGGCTGGTCGCCCAGAGTCTGGCTGATGAGCTTTCTCAGGTGCTGGGAGGCGGTTGATGAGCGGGAGCACCGTTGCCGCGATCGGGGCACTCGTCGATTCCCACCGAGAACTCACCCCCCTGCTCGACGCGCACCTCGCGGACAACGACGGCGAGTTCCTGCCACACCTCGTCCTAGCCGAGATAGTTCGCTGGCTCGTGGCACACCTAGGGACTCTGCCAGAGACCTGCCGCTCAATCCTCAACTGGCTCGAGTGGGAGTACGTTCGCGGCCCAGAGGACGTGCGTGAGCTCATTGCAGTGAGCGGGGTCGAGATGATCCCTGACCCTGGTCAATGGGGCGCCGAACTCCGAAACCTGCTCGGTCCAGAGTTGCGGAAGTTGGACCCTTGGCTCACTTGAGCCGGCCCCGCCAAACGTTCATCTGAAACTCCCGGAGGTCTTGAACCGAGTGACCAACTTCGGGGACTCCCAGGTGGGACGATGAACGGGATTCCGGTCAGGCCATGAGCGGCGACCTGGTGAATCTCCATCTGCCTGCAGCGTTCGTACTGTCGTTCACCGGCGGAACCGTCCAAGTCATAACCGAGAGCAATACCGTCATCACAGTGATCACGCGATGAATCCCAACGAGTACAACCTGGAACTGCTGGCCAGGCTCCGCGCCTCAGTGCAGGATTTCATGGATGGCGGGCTGGGCCTCGACGAGGTCCAGGGCGCTCTGCAGTCGACTTTGGATCTTCTGGAGAATGACGGAAGTGGGGCGGCGGAAGCACTCCGCCTCGCAGAGGCAGACCTTGAGGAGATTCGTTTCACTCGGCTGTTTGATGAGCAGCACCTGGCGGTGGTCTCCCGTCTTGGCGAACTCGTCTCCACTCTGCCCGGAGATGGGGGGTGACTGACGACGCGGGTCGGCTCGCCTCGATACGCAGGGAAGCCGGCCTGTGGCGGGAGAACCGGCTCTGCAACCTCGTTGACAGCATCGCACGAGGGCACGGAAATTCGAAGCATTGGTCGGAATTTCCTGGAATGTCTTTGTCGGACCATGATGACCACGTTCGAGGAGTCATGGAAAACCCTTCTCGGGCGAAGGACCTAGGTACCTCCGGAAGGCATATCTGGGTCAGGATTGCGGTACGGATCGTCATCCATGATACAATGCATGACGACCTTGGCACCGTATTTTTGCGCCCGGCGGATGCGGTTGATTCGTATTGGCGGGGACATAATAGAGGAGTGCTTGTGTCCGAAGGCCGTCTGGTCTCTGCAAGCGATTTGTCGCTGACTCTCGAAGAGAGGGACTTGCTGGCGGCGGGTCTCATGGAGTGGAGTGGTCCCGCCCGTTGCACGGACGAGTTTGCTGTCGCGATGGGTTTTGAGAGTTCGCTTACGCTTCCGAGCGTCTGCAGATCGATTCGCGCAGCCATGCTGGACGGTAAACCGTTGCTGCCCATTGACTGGGCGCGAGCGCTCCTTGCGACTGAAGTGTCATTCGCAAGTGACGTGGTCGGCTCCGGCGTGGAGTGGTCGACCACAACCGGCCGGAAAGACGAGATCACCGTCAGGACTCTGCGATCTAGCCAGCGGAAGCTGTCACGGATGGTGCATCCCCTGGTAGGGGTCGAGCTAGGTACTCGCCCGTCCGAGTTCTGAAGCTCTTCTCGCCGGCAGAGACCCCGGGATACGGGAAGCTCTACGTCCAGGAAATCGACCGCGCGGGGGGTATCCTTCGCGAGTACAAGAACACAATGGGGCCCGACGGCCTGATCGAGACAAAGTGGGTGCACGGTGGTTCGTGATTC
>JAHIJU010000295.1 GCA_018898235.1 Actinomycetota bacterium
CACCCCGAAGGCCGAGATCCGCACCCGCGTCGAGGAGGCCGCCAAGATCCTCGACCTGTCCGAGTACCTCGACCGCAAGCCGAAGGCCCTCTCGGGTGGCCAGCGTCAGCGCGTCGCGATGGGCCGTGCGATCGTCCGCCAGCCGCGCGTGTTCCTCATGGACGAGCCGCTGTCGAACCTCGACGCCAAGCTGCGCGTGCAGACCCGTACGCAGATCGCCTCGCTGCAGCGCCGCCTGGGCGTCACCACCGTCTACGTCACGCACGACCAGACCGAGGCCCTCACCATGGGCGACCGCATCGCGGTGCTCAAGGACGGGCTGCTGCAGCAGGTCGGCACCCCGCGCGAGATGTACGACACCCCGTCGAACGTCTTCGTCGCCGGCTTCATCGGCTCCCCCGCGATGAACATCGGCACCTTCCCGATCGAGGGCGGCACCGCCAAGGTCGGGACGGCCGTGCTGCCGATCCCCACGGCCGCGATCAGCGCGCTGTCGGCCGAGGACGGCGGCCAGATCACCGTCGGGTTCCGCCCCGAGTCGCTCGACGTGGTGCCTGCCGGTTCGCCCGACGGCATCCCGGTCGCCGTCAACATCGTCGAGGAGCTCGGCTCCGACGCGTTCGTGTACGGCTCGCTCACGGACGAGAAGGTCGCCTCGACGGTCCGCTCCGGCGCCGGCGACGCCCAGGTGATCGTCCGCGTCGACCCGCGTCAGGTCCCGGCCAAGGGTGAGACGATCCACGTCCGCATCCGCCCGGGCGAGCAGCACCTGTTCCACGCGGTGAGCGGCGAGCGCATCGCCTGATCCACGCACGACGGGACGGGGCGGGACCTTCGGGTCCCGCCCCGTTCGGCATCCGGGGCCGAACCGGAACGGCCGGGCGCGGTTCACCACGTGAACTCCGCACCCGCCCTCAGCCCGGCGCGGCATACTCCCGCCCATGAGTCACCAGCGGTCCGCCCGGCAGAAGGCGGCAGCCAAGGATCGTCGCGCCGAGAACCGCACCCTCGCGGACGCCGAGCGACGTCGGCGACACCGCAACGCCACGCTGCGCAAGGCCGGGCTCTGGACAGGTGCTGTCATCGTGGTGGTCGCCATCGTCGGCGGCATCGGGCTGGCCATCCGCGCCCGCATCCTGGCGGGTCAGGTCGGGCCGACGAACATGGCGAGCGACGGTCTGCTGATCACCGGCGACGGCAGCAAGCTCACCCCGACGACCACCGCGCCGCTTGCCGCCGGTGGCACCCCCACCCCGAGCGCGACCGACTCACGGTCGTCCGGCGTCATCGACTTCGTCGTCTACGTGGACTACGGCGACCCGCGCTCGGCGTCCTTCTGGCAGACCTCGGGCGGCCTGCTCGTCCAGGCCGCGACCAGCGGGTACGCGACCCTGGAGATCCACCCGGTGGCCCTGTCGGCGAGCCGTGCGGACTACACCGCGACGCCCGCCCCCTCCGCCAGCGCGGCCGCCGGCCAGGCGGCGAGCGCCGCACCCTCCGCCTCGGCCACGCCGACCGCGACCCCGAACCCGCTGGTGACGGCGGTCGACTACTCCCAGCGGGCCGCGAACGCGTTCGCGTGCGTCGCCTCCTTCGCCCCCTCGGACGCCGTGGCGATGAACCAGGCGCTGTTCACGGCGCAGACCACGTTCGGCTCCGCCGGCCTGTCCGACGCCGAGCTGGTGACGACGGCGAAGGGCGCCGGGGCGACCGGCAAGGACGTCGCGTCGTGCATCACATCGCACTCCTACGTCGACTGGGTGCAGGAGGCCTCCCAGCGGGCGGTCCTGTCCACACCGTTCGACGCCGTCGGGTCGCTGCGCGAGACCCCGACCGTCGTGGTCGCGGGTGAGCCGTACACCGGTTCGGTCTCCGACCTCCAGGCGTTCTACGCCTTCGTCTCGCAGGTGTACTCCTCACTGACCGCGGCCGCGTCGAACGCCTCCCCCGGCGCGGCGACCGCTCAGCCCTCGGCGACCGCGACCCCCTGACGGTTTGAGACACTGGTGGGGTGAACGCCGCCCCCCAGAGCCTGCAGATCACCGCGGCTTCGCCCGACCCCGCCCTGCTCGACCTGCCGTGGCACATCCCGCTGGAGGAGTGGCCGGCCGAGCTGCTCGCGGCGCTGCCCCGCGGCATCTCCCGGCACATCGTGCGGTTCGTCCGGCTGTCCGGACAGGTCATCGCGATCAAGGAGATCGGGGAGACGGTCGCCTACCGTGAGTACGAGCTGCTGCGCCAGCTCGACCGCATCGACGTCCCCTCGGTCACGCCGCTCGGGGTGATCACCGGGCGCCGCGCGCCGGACGGCGAACCGCTCGAGGCCGTGCTCATCACCGAGCACCTGCCGTACTCGCTGCCCTACCGCGCCCTGTTCAGCCAGACCCTGCGGCCCGACACGGCGACCCGGCTCATCGACGCCCTCGCGGTGCTCCTGGTCCGGCTGCACCTGGTCGGCTTCTACTGGGGTGACGTGTCGCTGTCGAACACGCTGTTCCGGCGCGACGCGGGCTCGTTCGCCGCCTACCTCGTGGACGCCGAGACCGGGGACCTCCACGAGAAGCTCACCGACGGTCAACGCGGCTACGACCTCGAGGTCGCGCGGGTCAACATCATCGGCGAGCTCATGGACCTGCAGGCCGGGGAGTTCCTCGACGAGAGCGAGGACGCCATCGCGATCGGGGAGGCGCTCGTCGAGCGCTACGGCGAGCTGTGGCGGGCGCTCACCGAGGTCGAGTCGTTCTCCTTCAAGGAGCGCTGGCGGGTGCAGGCGCGGGTCGACCGGCTGAACGATCTCGGATTCGACGTCGACGAGCTGACGATCACCACCGACCTGGACGGCACCACGGTGCGCATCCAGCCCAAGGTCGTCGACGCCGGGCACCACTCCCGTCGGCTCATGCGGCTGACCGGCCTCGACGTGCAGGAGAACCAGGCCCGCCGCCTGCTCAACGACCTCGACGAGTACCGCGCCGCGACCGACCGCCAGCGCGAGGACGAGTCCTTCGTCGCGCACGACTGGGTGACGGAGATCTTCGAGCCGGCGGTCAGGGGCGTCCCGCGCGACCTGCGCGGCAAGCTCGAACCCGCGCAGATCTACCACGAGCTGCTCGAGCACCGCTGGTTCATGTCGCAGAACCTGCACCGCGACGTCCCGATGGAGGAGATCACCGCGGACTACGTGCGGCACATCCTGCCGGGCCGGCCCGACGAGCAGGCCGTTCTGGGGGTGCAGCCCGGTGACCTGCGGGAGGACACCGGGGTGTTCCCCGCGATCCACCCCGACGACGACATCGTGCTGGGCTGATCCGGCCCCACCTGCCGATGGGGCCGGCGCGACCTCAGCCGCGCTGGCGGGCCACCTCGTAGAGCGCGATCCCGGCCGCGACGCCGGCGTTGAGCGACTCGACACCACCCGAGATCGGGATGGCGGCGATCGCGTCGCACTGCTCGCGGACCAGGCGGGACAGCCCCTTGCCCTCCGAGCCGGCGACCAGCACGAGCGGGTCCGAGACGAACGGCACCTCGCCGATCACGGTGTCACCGTCACCGGCCAGGCCGACGACGAACACCCCCGAGCGCCGCAGCTCGGCGAGGGTGCGCGCCAGGTTCGTCGCACGGGCCACGGGAACCCGGGCGATCGCCCCGGCCGAGACCTTCCAGGCCGCGGCCGTGACCCCGGCCGAACGCCTGGTCGGCACGAGCACACCGTGCGCACCGAACGCGCCGGCTGATCGGATCACGGCACCGAGGTTGCGCGGATCGGTCACCCCGTCGAGGGCCACGATCAGCGGCGGGACGCCCGCGGCGGCCGCGGCGTCGAGCAGGTCGTCGGCCTCGGCGTAGGTGTAGGGCGGCACGGCGAGCGCCACACCCTGGTGGACCGACCCCTCGGTCATCCGGTCGAGCTCACCGCGGCCCACCTCCATGAGCGGTGCGCGGGTCGCCGAGGCCAGCGCGAGGATCTCGCGCGTGCGGTCGTCCGACTCGATCCGGGACGCCACGTAGACGGCCGAGACGGGGACCCCGGCGCGCAGGGCCTCGAGGACGGAGTTGCGTCCCGACACCAGCTCGGTGACGCTTCCGCCGCGAGCCGCCGCGACCTTCGTGGACCCGCGGCCCGGCGCGCGACCACCCGGCGCACGTCCGCCCGCTGTGCGCCCGGTCGACGGGCGCCCGCCCGTGGGTCGTCCGGCCGCGGAGCGTCCCCCCGCGGGGCTGGCCCCGGTGGGGCGCCCTGCAGGTGCACCGGCGCCGCGGGGTGCGCCGCCCGTGGCGCCCTCGGCGGTGCCGGCCTTGCGCTTGTGCGCCGCGTGGTACTCGCGGTCCTCGGCCTTGGGTGTCGGGCCGCGCCCCTTGAGCGCGCGACGGCTGTTGCCACCGCTGCCCACGGACGGGGCCTTCTTCGCCCCTGGTTTGCGGGTCGCCCCACGTCGCTGCGAGTTACCGGCCATCATGCGTCCTTCCCGGCGGCCAAGGTCCACCGGGAGCCACCGGCCGAGTCCTCGACCGCGATGCCTGCGGTGATCAGCCGGTCGCGGATCGCGTCGGCCGTGGTGAAGTCCTTCTGTGCGCGGGCCTGGGCCCGCGCCGCGAGCTCGGCGACGACGAGGGCGTCCAGCGCGGTCGCGGTGCGGTCGTCGGTCCCGACCGCCCAGCGTGCCGGGTCGAGCCCGAGCACGTCGAGCATGGCACGCAGCACGGTCGCGGTGTGCAGAGCGCCCGCACGGTCCCCCGCGGCGAGCGCCGAGTTCCCGGCCCGCAGCGTCTCGTGCACGACGGCCAGCGCGGCCGGCACGTCGAGGTCGTCGTCCATCGCGGCCACGAACGCCGCCGGCAGCTCGACCTCGTCGATCGGCTCGTCGAGCGCCCCGGCCCGTTCGGCGAACCCGGCCAGCCGCTCCCAGGCACCGGCCGCGTCGTTGAGCGTCTCGTCCGTCCACTCCAGCATCGAGCGGTAGCGCACGGCCGTGAGCGCATACCGCACGACGGCTGCCGGCACCCGCGTCAGGACTGCCGAGACCAGCAGCCCGTTGCCGAGCGACTTGCTCATCTTGGTGCCCGACCGGGTCACCCAGCCGTTGTGCAGCCAGTAGCGGGCGAACCCGTAGCCGGCGGCCTGGGACTGCGCCTGCTCGTTCTCGTGGTGCGGGAAGCGCAGGTCGAGACCGCCGCCGTGGATGTCGAAGGTGTCTCCGAGGTAGCGCTGCGCCATCGCCGAGCACTCGAGGTGCCAGCCGGGACGGCCGCGGCCGTACGGTGTGGGCCAGGCCGCCGTGTCCGGTTCGGTGACCCTGGCCGACTTCCACAGTGCGAAGTCGCGAGGGTCGCGTTTGCCGGCACCCGCGTCCGGCGCCGGCTCCATGTCGTCGATCCGCTGGTTGGTCAGCGACCCGTACGACGGCCAGGAGCGGACGTCGAAGTACACGTCACCGGGCCCGGCCGCGTAGGCGTGCCCGCGTTCGACCAGCCGGTCCATGAGGTCGACCATCGCGGGCACATGCGCCGTCGCCCGCGGCTCGTAGGCCGGGGGCAGCACACCGAGCGCGTCGTAGGCGGTCGTGAAAGCGCGCTCGTTGACGGCTGCGAAGGCCCACCAGTCCTGCCCGGCGTCGGCCGCCTTGGCCAGGATCTTGTCGTCGATGTCGGTCACGTTGCGGATGAGGGTGACCTGCTGACCGTTGCGTCGCAGCCAGCGGACGAGCACGTCGAACGCGATCGCGGACCGCACGTGCCCGACGTGCGGCGGCGCCTGCACCGTCGCCCCGCAGAGGTAGATACCCACCTGACCGTCGACCAGGGGCACGAACGGTCGGACCGTCCGTGTGACGGTGTCGAACAGGTGCAGGTTCACACGGTCAGGGTACCGGCGTTGAGCTCACGGCCTCGGGGCCGGCCGGCCGAGGGCCCGCAGCCGGCCGGCGGTGTCGTGCAGTGCTGTCGCGAGCGCCTCGTCGTCACGGTCGATCAACCAGGCGAGCACGGCGCCGTCCGTCTCGAGCGTGAGACGACGGGCCAGCACGTCGACCGGGACCGTCCACACCAGCCCGACGCCGTCGGCGACGGCGTCCAGCACGGACCTGGCGTTCGCGAGCTTGGTGGTCTGCCGGTCGGCAGCCAACCCGGCGAGCTCCGGATCGCGCAGGGAGGCCATCGCGAGCTCGAGCTCGAGCTGGTACTGACGAGGTGCGACGACGACCATCGCGACGTACGCCTCGACCACCGAGGCGACCAGCCGGTCGGGCGGCTGGTGGCCGGCCGCGGCCAGGGCCACGTCCAGCCCGGCGGTGTGGATGTGCTCGGCGACCGCGCGCAGGATCTCGGCCTTGTCGGTGAAGCAGTAGTGCAGCACACCGAGCGCGACATCGGCCTCGGCTGCGATCGCCCGCATGGTCGTGCGGTCCAGCCCCTCACGGGTGGCCACCACCAGCGCGGCCCGCACGAGCTGGCGGCGTCGCTGGTCGATCGGCAGCCGGGTCATCAGGTCCTCCGCGAGCTCGGCCGATGGACGGCACCGGCGCGGCAGAATCACATCATGGGAGCGCGGTCACTGCACGCCGTCGTCCACCGGGCCGGCCCCCACCTGCACGATCAGCGCGGTGGCGATCGCTGCGACGCCCTCACCGCGACCGGTGAGCCCCAGACCGTCGGTGGTCGTGGCCGACACGCTCACCGGCGCCCCGGCCGCCGCCGACAGCGCCCGCTCGGCCTCACCGCGACGCGGTCCCAGACGGGGCTCGTTGCCGATCACCTGGACCGCGAGGTTCCCGACGACGAACCCGGCAGCCACCACGCGACGCGCGGCCTCCGCGAGCAGGGCCGTGCCGGCGGCACCAGCCCAGGCGGGGTCGGCCGTCCCGAAGTTCGAGCCGAGGTCGCCGATCCCGGCCGCCGAGAGCAGGGCGTCAGCGGCGGCGTGGGCCGCGACGTCGGCGTCGGAGTGCCCGGCGAGGGGACGCTGGCCCGGCCAGGCGAGACCGGCCAGGTGCAGGCACGCCCCCGGCGCGGGGTCGGGGTCGTAGGCGTGCACGTCGACACCGACCCCGGTGCGCGGCAGCCCGGTCATGCGCCGGCCGCCAGCACCCGGGCGACGAGGAGGTCGTCGGCGGTCGTGATCTTGGCCGCCCGACGATCACCCGGGACGACCCACACGACCGCACCGAGCTCCTCGACGAGCCCCGCATCGTCGGAGGCCGCGCTGAGCTCATCGGCAGCACGTCCGTGACCTGCCGCATGTGCGCGGACCAGGAGCTCCCGGTCGAAGCCCTGCGGTGTCTGCACCCCGACCAGCTCGGCCCGGGGCACCGTGCCCATGACGGGCCGGTCACCGGCCGCGCTCGGCTCCCCGACCCGCTTGATGGTGTCGACCACCGGCAGCCCGGGCACGACGGCGTCGTGCCCGGCACGCAGCGCGGTCACGACCCGGGCGATCAGCTCGGCCGGGGCGAACGCCCGCGCCGCATCGTGCACCAGGATCAGGTCGACCTCCGGGCGCACGGCCGCCAGCCCGGCGGCCACGGAGGCCTGGCGGGTGCTGCCCCCCTCGACCACCCACAGATCGAGCTCGGCCCCGCAGGCCTGCGTGAGCAGCGCACTGGCGCGGGCGACGAGCCCCGCAGGCACGGTGACGACGAGCTGGCTGATGCGCTCGCCGTCCGCCGTCTCGGCGTCGAGCAGCGCCTTGGCGGCATGCAGCAGCAGCGGCGACCCGTCAACCGGGACGAACGCCTTCGGTTCGTCCCTGCCCAGCCGGGTGCCGCTGCCTGCGGCCGTGAGGATGGCTGCGACGCTCACCGTGGATCAGGAGGCGAGGACCTCGTCGAGGATCGCCTCGGCCTTGTCCTCCTGCGTGTGCTCGGCCAGTGCGAGCTCGGAGACGAGGATCTGGCGCGCCTTGGCGAGCATGCGCTTCTCACCTGCGGACAGTCCGCGGTCGGCGTCACGGCGGGACAGGTCGCGGACGACCTCGGCCACCTTGATGACGTCACCCGAGGCGAGCTTCTCGAGGTTGGCCTTGTAGCGCCGTGACCAGTTGGTCGGCTCCTCGGTGTACGGCGCGCGCAGCACCTCGAACACCCGGCCGAGGCCCTCCTGGTCCACCACATCGCGGACCCCGACCAGGTCGAGGTTCTCGGCAGGCACCTGGATCGTGAGGTCACCCTGGGTGACCCGCAGCGTGAGGATGACCTTCTCTTCACCCCGGATGGTCCTGGTGGCGATCTCCTCGATCAGCGCTGCTCCGTGGTGCGGGTAGACGACGGTCTCCCCAACGGTGAAAGTCATCTGAAGATGTCCCCTTCTCGCGGACACCCAGGATAACACGCGTCCCTCGCCATTTCGACGGCGTTGCAGGTATCGCCGCAGGTCAAGCGCCCTTTGAGTGGATCTGGGGACGGCTGGGCAACAGATCGGCCCCCCGCTATCCTCAACCCATGGCCGGGACCTTGGTCCCGCCCCCTCGTCACCTGACCCTGGAGCCCACCGTGACCCGTCGTCCCGCCGTCCACGCGCTGCGAATCACGGGTGCGGGCCTCGCGCTGGTGTCGTTGGCTGCGTGCTCGGCCACCAACCAGGTCACCACCAACCAGCCGTACTCGCTGTCCGACGGGGTCCGCGTCACGCTCGGTCCCGTCACCGCGGTCAACCTGCTGGTGGTCACCGCAGGTCAGGGCGAGCCCGGTGTCCTGTCGGGCGCCCTCACCAACGACGCGTCCGACGATCTGCAGGTCACCGTCACCGCGGACGGACAGAGCACCGGCAGCACGGTGGACGTCGCCGGCGGCGGGACCGTCTACATCGGCACGGGCGACAACGTCGGGGAGAAGGTCGAGATCGATCAGGTGGACGCTGCACCCGGTCAGCTGCTCACCCTCACGCTCACCTCACCGGCCACCGGCAGCACGCAGGTCCAGGTCCCCGTCCTCGACGGGACCCTGCCGCAGTACGCGCCGCTCGTGCCGACACCGACGCCCTCACCGACCAAGGGCTGACGGGGCGGGGCCGGCGCCCCGCCCCGGGGCCGATCAGCCGAAGCGACCCGAGATGTAGTCCTCGGTGGCCTGCTCATGCGGCGAGGAGAAGATCGTCGCGGTCTCGTCGATCTCGATGAGGCGGCCGGGCTTGCCGGTGGCCTCCAGGTTGAAGAAGCCGGTGCGGTCCGACACGCGGGCCGCCTGCTGCATGTTGTGCGTGACGATCACGATCGTGTACTCGGACTTCAGCTCGGCGATGAGGTCCTCGATCGCCAGCGTCGAGATCGGGTCGAGGGCCGAGCACGGCTCGTCCATGAGGAGCACCTGCGGCTTGACCGCGATCGCCCGCGCGATGCACAGCCGCTGCTGCTGACCGCCGGACAGGCCCGAGCCGGGTCGGTCGAGCCGGTCCTTGACCTCGTTCCACAGGTTGGCCCCACGCAGCGACTCCTCGACGAGCTCGTTCGCCGCCGCCTTGTTGATGCGCTTGTTGTTGAGCCGCACCCCGGCCAGCACGTTCTCCGCGATCGACATCGTCGGGAACGGGTTCGGACGCTGGAACACCATGCCGACCTGGCGGCGGACGGCCACCGGGTCCACGCCCGCGCCGTACAGGTCGATGCCGTCGATCTCCACCGTGCCCTTGACCCGGGCGCCCGGGATCACCTCGTGCATCCGGTTGAGGGTGCGCAGGAAGGTCGACTTGCCGCAGCCCGACGGACCGATGAGCGCGGTCACGCTGCGCGGGTCGATCGACATGTTCACGCCGGCGACCGCCAGGAACGCGCCGTAGTAGATGTTGAGGTCCTTGGCGTCGATCCGCTGGGACATGAG
>JAHIJU010000296.1 GCA_018898235.1 Actinomycetota bacterium
ATGACGGTTGCGCGCACGACGTGAGCCTATCCGCGCCACCCCGGAGGGCCGGTACGGTCGCCGGATGCGACTGCTGCGCTGCCCGTCCTGCGGGTTCCCCGCCTGGTTGGAGTCACTCGACTGCCGGGCGTGCGGGGTGCTCGCCGCACGACGGCTCGGTTCCGGGCGCGTGGTCGCCATGTCGCGCAACCCCGAGCGACAGGCGATCGCCCGCCGGTTCGGGGCCAGCGACATCGTGGCGTCCCGCGGCGCCGAGGGCGTGGCCGAGGTCAAGGACCTGCTGGGTGGCATCGGGGCCGATGCCGTGCTGGAGGCGGTGGGCACCAAGGAGTCGATGCAGCAGGCGCTCGACAGCGCACGGCCGGGTGGCACGGTCGGCTTCGTCGGGGTGCCGGCCGGTGGCCCCGAGCTGCCGGTGCAGCAGATGTTCTCCACGAATGTCGGTGTGTGCGGCGGGGTCGCGCCCGTACGCGCCTACCTGCCCGAGCTGCTCGCCGACGTGTGGGCCGGCACGCTGGACCCGAGCCCGGTGTTCGACCTGACGCTCCCGTTGGCGCAGGTCGCGCAGGCGTACGACGCGATGGACACCCGTCGGGCGGTCAAGGTCCTGCTGCGGCCCTGACCGCCCGACGGGCGTTCCTCACTCGTAGCTCACGGCGTCCAGGACCTTGAGCCGGGCGGCGCGGACCCCGGGCCAGAGTGCCGCGACGACGCCCACGACCACGGCCAGCGCCACCATGGCGACCAGATCGGCCCACGGCACGGCGAGCACCGACAGGCCCTGGTCGGCGTAGACCTGCGGGAGTGCGGCCGCGAGCCCGACGCCGACCGCAAGGCCGATGAGCGTCCCGGTGACCGCCGTGAGCACCGACTCGACGGTCACCGTCCCGGCGAGCTGCAGACGGCCCAGACCCACCGCGCGCAGCAGCCCGATCTCGCGGGTGCGTTCCACCACCGACAGCGCGAGGGTGTTGACGATGCCGAGCACCGCGATGACGATCGACAGCCCGAGCAGCGCGTACAGGATCGCCAGCACCTGGTCGACCTGCGAGGCCATCGAGTCGACGAACTCGGCGGAGTCCATCACCGACACCACGACGTACGGCTTGACCAGGTCCACCAGCTCGGTGCGCACCTCGGCCGCATCGGCACCCGGCGAGAGCGCGACGAGCGCCGTGCTGGTCTGCACCTCCGCCGCCGCGACCAGGTCGGTGAGGACTCCGGGCGGTGCCTGGACCGCGCCCATCAGGGCCGAGTCCTGGACCGCGCCGATGGTGAGCTCGCGGGTGCCGGCCGATCCGGTGAGCGTCAGTCTGTCGCCGACCGCCCAGCCCGCCGCGTCTGCCGCCGTCTTCTGAACCACCAGCTCGCCGGCGGTCAGCGCCTGGGCCGGGTCGCCCTGGACGGCGGGCAGGTGCAGTGACCGACCGATCAACGCGGGATCGGCCTGGGCGACGGACGTGGCCTTGCCGTCGACGTCCACCAGCGCGTACGAGAGCGGGTCGACCTCCTGGACCCCGTCGAGCCGGCGGGCTCCCGTGACGACCGCGTCGCCGACCGTGTCGGGGTAGTCCGCCCGGAGCACGAAGTCGGCGGTGACCTGCTGATCGATCATGCCGGCCACCGAGGCCTGGGTGGACGCCGCGAGGACCGATGCGGCGCCGACCAGGGCCATCCCGATCGTCAGGGCACCTGCGGTGTTGGCGGCCCGGCGCGGGTTGCGTACGACGTTTCCCGAGGCCAGGCGCCCGATCGGGCGGAACCACCGGACCAGCGGCACCGCCAGGAACCGCACGATGGCGGGCACCACGACCGGCCCCAGCACCAGAACGGCGACCAGGGTCGCTGCTGCGCCGACGCCGATCGCCGCACCGACGTTGTCGGCCGTGGGGTTGGCGACGGCCCAGAGCACGACGGCCACGCCACCCAGGAGCAGCACGAGGCCGCCCAGCCCGCGCCAGCGCAGCGACTTCTCGGTGATCGAGGTCTGCTCGGACATCGCCTCGACCGGCGGGACCAGGGCGGCGCGCCGCGCGGGCAGCAGGGTGGCCGCGAGGCAGGTGAGGGTGCCGACGGCGACCGCGATGGCCACCGTGCTCGCCCGGAGCGGGATCTGGTCGCTCAGGGTCATGCCCATCTGGGCGAAGACGACCTTGAGCCCCTGCACCAGGCCGAGCCCGGCGAGCACACCCAGACCCGAGCCGATCAGCCCGATGACGGCAGCCTGCGTGAGCAGCGAGGTGAAGACCTGGGCGGGGGAGGCCCCGACAGCCCGCAGCAGGGCGAACTCCCGCATCCGCTGGCGCACGGACATGGTGAAGGTGTTGGCGATGATGAAGGCGCCGACGAACAGCGCGAGCGCCGCGAAGACCAGCAGGAACGTCGTGACGAACCCGAGCTGCTTGTCGATCCGGGCGGTGGTCTCGTCGACCAGCTGGGTCCGGGTGACGACCTCCAGACCGTCGGTGCCGGTCAGGGTGTCGGCGATGCGGTCGCGCAGCGTCGTCTGGTCCACGCCCTGGTCGGCGTACACCGAGAACGACGCGACCGTCCCGTCGA
>JAHIJU010000297.1 GCA_018898235.1 Actinomycetota bacterium
CATCACGCCGGGCAGGTCACAGAAGCGGACGTCGATGAACTTGACGTCCTCGCTCTTGATGAAGGCCAGGACTTCCTCTGGCTTTGTGAACATCCGCTGCTCCTCGGTCGATGGTGCCCGCAGCCTACGGGCGACCCGAGGTTACGAGCGGGGCGTTTCTCTGCCGTGCACGGCGTGTTTCCGGGCGGTTACGGACGGCGTCCCGGTGTAACGATGGCACGACACCGCTGGTGCTCGGTGCCGCTGCTCGCCTGGTGGCGGACGGTCCGGGGCGATCCGCCAGGGCGGCTAGCGTGGCCCGATGACCTTGCCGAGCACCAGGCCCGCGGTGGCGCCCTTGGGTCGCCGCCTCATCGCGCTGGCGGTGGACTGGCTCGCCTGCCTGCTGATCTCGGCGGCCGTCGCGCCGACCACCGGCGGGCTCTGGCTCACCCGGGGCGACCCGTGGGTGACCCTCGCGGTCTTCGCGGTCGAGAACCTGGTGCTCGTCGGGCTCGCGGGGAACACGCTGGGGCACCGGCTCACCGGGCTGCGCGTGCAGCCGGTGGCACGGGCGGCCGACGACCGGGGCCCGGCCGTTCCGGGGCTGGTCGCGGGTGCGATCCGTGCGCTCCTGCTGTGCCTGGTGATCCCCGCCGTGGTGTGGACGGGCGACGGTCGGGGGCTGCACGACATGGCGGCCCGGACCGTCATCGTCCGGCGCTGACGCCCCGGCTCATCGGATCGTCCGGCTCACCCGGCGGTCCGGCTCAGCGCCCGCGCAGGCCCTTGTGGTCGGGACGCACCCGCATCGGGTCAACGCCCTTGGGCACGGGCAGACGGACCCCGCCGAGAGCGGTGAGGCGCTTGTCCACCTCGGCCACCTCCTGCTTGGTCAAGGTCGGGCGCAGCTTCTGCACGGCACGGGTCAGCTTGCGCAGCGGCACCTGACCCTCGTCGTTGCCCATCTGCATCACGATGATCGGCGCACCGCCGACGACCCGGGCGGTGCGCTTGCGCTCGGCCTCCAGGAGCCGGCTCACGCGATGCGTCGGACCCTCACCGATGAGCAGCACACCCGGACGCCCGACGCCACGGAACACCAGGTCGCGCGTGCGCGGGTCGACGGCCACCGGCTCCTGGGCGAAGGCCCAGCCGCGGCGGATGGTCGACAGCGCCGAGAAGGTGGCGCCCTCCTGGCCCTCGATCTGGGTGTAGGCGGCCACCTCGACGCGGCGCGAGAGGTAGAACATCGCGGCGATCAGGCCGAACGGCACGCCCAGCACCGCCCAGTACCACACGTTGTGGAACACCAGGGCCCCGAGCAGCGCGAAGACCGCCGTCGTCGCGACCACGAGCCCGCCGAGGATCCACCCGGTGCGCGGGTCGAACCGCTGCGTCATCAGGTACGCCTGCCACAGCTGGTGGTACCAGCGGACCTTCTTGGGCTTGCGGGCCTTCGGCTCGGCGTCGGAGGGTGTCGCGGACTGGCGTGCCATGAGGCGCGAGTCTACCTGCGGGCGAGGAGCGCCGACGCCTCCTGGCGGGCGGACCCACCTTCGGCCAGGTGGGCCAGGTTGGCCGGCAGCGGACGGCCCAGCCGCTCCATCGCCCGGGCCCACAGGCGTGCCGCCCGGTAGGAGGAACGGACGAGCGGTCCGGCCATCACCGCGGCGAAGCCGAGCTCGTCGGCGTGCGCCGCGAGGTCCACGAACTCCTGGGGGTGCACCCACCGCTCGACCGGGTGGTGGCGCACGGACGGACGCAGGTACTGGGTGAGCGTGACGATCTCGCAGCCTGCCGAACGCATGTCGGCCAGGGCGTCGGCCGCCTCCTGGGTTGTCTCACCCATCCCGAGGATGAGGTTCGACTTGGTGACCAGACCCGCGTCGCGAGCCGCCGTGAGAACGGCCAGCGAACGGTCGTAGCGGAACGCCGGCCTGACCTTGGAGAAGATGCGCGGCACGGTCTCGAGGTTGTGCGCGAGCACCTCGGGGGCCGACCCGAAGACCTCCGCGAGCTGGTCGGGGGTGCCCCGGAAGTCGGGGATGAGCAGCTCGACCCCGGCGCCCGGTGTGCGGGCGTGGATCTCGCGCACGGTCTGGGCGTACAGCCAGGCGCCGCCGTCGGGCAGGTCGTCGCGGGCCACGCCGGTGACGGTGGCGTAGCGCAGACCCATCGTGGCCACGGAGCCGGCCACCTTGGCCGGCTCGTCACGGTCGAGGGCCGCGGGCCGGCCGGTGTCGATCTGGCAGAAGTCGCAGCGCCGGGTGCACTGGTCGCCACCGATGAGGAAGGTCGCCTCGCGGTCCTCCCAGCACTCGAAGATGTTGGGGCAGCCTGCTTCCTCGCAGACCGTGTGCAGCCCCTGGCCCGCCACCAGGTCGTGCAGCTGCGCGTACTGCGGGCCGATGGTCGCGCGGGTGCGGATCCACTCGGGCTTGCGCTCGATCGGGGTCTCGGCGTTGCGCGCCTCGACCCGGAGCATCCGTCGTCCCTGTGCTTCGACTCCCATCGGCGCAGCCTAGCCGCCCTCGGGTCCGGGGACCTTCGACCCTGTCCCGGACCAGGGCGCTCGGCGAGCCTGGCCGGACCGCGTTCCGCATCGTCGCGGGCCGGAGCGGAAGGGGCACCGCCATGCAGGTTCTGGTCAGCGTCTCGTCGAGGCACGGGGGGACACGCGAGCTCGGCGGCCGGGTGGCGGATGCGCTGCGCGATCGCGGGTACGACGTCGACCAGGTCGAGCCGGACGAGGTCGAGCACGTGCACCCGTACGACGCCGTCGTGCTCGGCACCTCGGTCTACGTCGGACGCGTCGGCCTGGACCTCAAGGACCTGGTGGAACGCCAGGGTGCGTCGCTGCGCGACCGGAAGGTCTGGATGTTCTGGTCGGGGCCGGCCACCGACGATCCGGAGCACGTCGCCGCGCCCGAGGACGTGGAGTCCGTGGCGCACGCGGTCGGCGTCGCGCGGGTGCAGGTGTTCGGCGGCCGGGTGGAGCGCGAGGCGTTGTCGATCACCGAGCGTTCGTTGGTCGCCCTCGTCCCGGTCGAGCCCGGGGACCACCGGGACCTGGCGGCCGCCTATGCCTGGGGGAGCCAGATCGCGGCCGCGCTCTCCTGAGGCGCCCCGTCCTGAGCTGCAGGCAGCGGGGGTGCCGCCGTGCCGCTGCAGCCCTGGACGAGGACGGCCCGATCCGCCGCGAGCAGCGGGGGCAGCGCCGTCGACAGGTGCCCCTGCACCAGCGGGACGACCTCGGCGATGGACACCGCCCGCCCCAGCTCGACCGACAGGCTGGTGACACCGGCGTCGGCGATGCCGCACGGCACGATCCGATCGAAGGCGGTCAGGTCCGGGCACACGTTGAGGGCGAAACCGTGCATCGTGACGCCCCGGGCGACCCGCACGCCGATCGCCGCGACCTTGCGCTCGGGGCGCCCGGTGCCCGGGTCGGCGGCGAACCAGACCCCCGAGCGGCCCTCGACCCGGACGGCCGCGCGGCCCAGCGCGGCGCACACGTCGATGAGGGCCTGCTCGATCGCCCGCACGTAGCCGACGACGTCGACGGGTTCGGCGAGCCTGACGATCGGGTAGCCGACCAGCTGGCCGGGTCCGTGCCAGGTGATCCGACCACCCCGGTCGACCTCGACGACGGGGGTTCCGTCGGTGGGCCGGTCTGTCCGGGCCGTCCGACGCCCGGCGGTGTAGACGCTCTCGTGCTCGACCAGCAGCACGGTGTCCGGCGCCAGCCCGTCGGCCACCGCGGCGTGCACCTCGCGCTGGTGCGCCCAGATCGGCTCGTAGGGCTGCAGCGAGCGACCCAGGTCCAGGTCGACGAAGCGGATGCTCATCCGTCCTGCCCCCCGGACCGTTGGTCGTCGTTCGCCACGATCAGGAGCAGCAGCTCGCGGAGCTGGTCGAGCTGGGCGGGCGTCAGGGACTGGGTGAAGATCTGATCGGCGCGGCGCAGATCGGCCGCCTGCAGCGCGGCCGCCCGACCATCCGCGGTGATGGTGACATCGACCCTGCGGCGGTCACTCTGGTGCGCGGTGCGGGTGACGAGCGCCGTGCGCTCCAACCGGCCGATGGTGCGGCTCATGGTCTGCTCGGTCACCCCGGCCAGCGCGGCGAGCTCCCGTTGCGATCGGGCGCCACCGAGCAGGTGGAGCAGGACGGGCAGACTCGCATGGTTGAGGTCCCAGCTGGCCAGGTGGGCGTTCCAAGCGCGTTCGACGCGGCGCGCCGCCGTGGACAGCAGGCGCCCGGCGGTCCAGTCGGCAGGGTCGGCGGAGGTCGGGTCCGGGCGCGGACCTCCCGGGGTCAGGGGCGCCGACGTGTGGTCGGCGAGCGCCTTGTCGGTCATGCCACTCCTCTCCCCGGGTTGCCGGAAGGCCTGATGACCCCGCACAATCCTCAGCATGCTGAGCGATACGTCACCACGCTGGCTCCGGCCGCTGCCCGTCATCCTCGCACTCGTCGCCTGGCTGGTGGTCGGCGGGATCGGCGGCGCTGCGGGCGGCAAGCTCTCCTCGGTGCAGAAGAACGACGCCGCGCTCTTCCTGCCGTCCAGCGCGGAGTCCACCCGGGCGGCCGAGCTCTCCGCCGCGTTCGAGCCCGATCAGACGCTGCCCGCGCTCGTGGTGCTCCGGCCCAGCGACGGCGGGCGCGTGACCCCCGCCCAGCTCGCAGCCGTGCAGCAGACCGTGGCGGGCATCCCAGGTCTGCCGGTCACCGGAGGCGACGGCACCTGGGGCGACCACCTGATCGCGGACCCCGTCGTGGCACCGGCCGCCGACGGCCTCGCGATCCTCGTCGTCCTGCCCCTGGACGCTGCGGCCGCCGATCAGCTGCTGCCCGACGGGGACCGGACCTCGACGGTGTTCGTCGCCGATGTCCGCGCCGCGCTGCTGGACCAGCTGGGCGCCGGCGCCGCCCAGGCCGGCGACCTCGCGCTCAACGCCTGGGTGACCGGGCCGGCGGGGTTCGTCGCCGACCTCGTCTCCGCCTTCGCCGGGATCGACGGGGTCCTGCTGTTCACGGCGCTCGGTGCCGTGCTCCTCATCCTGGTCATCGTGTACCGCTCGCCGTTCCTGCCGCTGGCCGTCATCAGCACCGCGGTGTTCGCGCTCGCGCTGGCCGGCTTCGTCGTGTACGAGCTGGCTGCCCACGACGTGCTCGTGCTCAACGGGCAGTCGCAGGGGATCCTCTCGATCCTCGTGGTGGGCGCCAGCGTCGACTACTCGCTGCTGCTCGTCGCCCGGTACCGCGAGGAGCTCACGCGTCACGAGCACCCGGCGGCCGCGATGGCGGCGGCACTTCGGGCGGCGCTCGAGCCCATCGCTGCCAGTGCGGGCACCGTCATCGCCGGGGTGCTGTGCCTCCTGCTGTCCGAGCTCGGGTCGAACCGCTCCCTCGGACCGGTCGCGGCGATCGGTGTCGTCGCCTCCTTCCTGGCCGCGCTCACGTTGCTGCCGGCGCTCCTGCTGCTCCCCGGTCGACGGGCGCGGGTGCTCTTCTGGCCGCGGGTCCCCCGTCCGGGCCAGGTCGCGGGGTCGGGTGGGGCCTGGGTGAAGGTCTCGGCGACCGTCGTGCGACGTGCCCGGCTGGTCGGGATCCTGGCCGTCGTCCTGCTTGCCGGGGCCGCGGCCTTCGCCCCGGGGCTCGACACCCGCGGGAGCGACCAGACGGCGGTCTTCCTCACCAAGGTCGACGCCGTGGAGGGCCAGCGGGTGCTCGCCGAGCACTTCCCGGCCGGCGCCGTCCAGCCTGCGGTCGTCCTGGTCGCCCAGGACGAGGCGGACACGGTCGTCGCGGCAGCCGAGAAGGTCGACGGAGTGGACTCGGCGGCGGTGTTCACCGGGACCCCGGCGCTGCCGGGTGCCGCCCCGGTGGTGGTCGACGGACTGGTCCGGGTCGACGTGGTGACCAGCGCGGCCTCGGACAGCCAGGCGGCCGTCGACGCCGTGGAACGGTTGCGCACCTCGGTGCACGCGGTCGCCCCCGATGCCCTGGTGGGCGGCGCCGCGGCGCAGACCCTGGACACGCGCCTCGCCGGCCAACGCGACCTGCTCGTGATCATCCCCGTCGTGCTCCTGGTGATCGCGCTGATCCTGGCGCTGCTGCTGCGCTCCGTGGTGGCACCGCTGGTGCTGCTCGGTGCCAACGTGCTGTCGTTCGCAGCGGCGATGGGCGTGGCCGCGCTGGTGTTCGGGCACCTGCCGGGCTGGGGGTCCGCCGACCCCACCGTGCCGCTGTACGGCTTCGTGTTCCTCGTCGCGCTCGGGGTCGACTACTCGATCTTCCTGATGACCCGGGTCCGCGAGGAGTCGCAGCGCGCGGGGACCCGGCGCGGCGTCCAGGAGGGGCTGGCCGTCACCGGGGGCGTCATCACCTCGGCGGGTCTCGTGCTCGCCGCCACCTTCGCGGCGCTCGCGGTGATCCCGCTGCTCTTCCTGGCCCAGCTCGCGTTCATCGTCGCGTTCGGGGTGCTGCTCGACACCTTCGTGGTCCGCACGTTGCTGGTGCCCGCCCTGGTGGTCCAGCTCGACCGACGGACCTGGTGGCCGAGCCGGCTCGGCGAGGCGCGCCGCTGATCCCGGACCCGGACGTGAGCCCGACCCCGGACGCCGGGCTGTGGACGACGCTCCCCGCGTGAGGCCGGGTCCCGGTTCGATGCGCACATGGACCAGGTCGAGCCGGGCACGTCCGCAGCGGGTGCGGTGCAGCACCCGCACCTGATGACCGTGCCCGCTGCGGCGGTGAACGACGCCGCGGCCGGGACGGGCGAGGCGCCGCCCGGGCAGCTGCTCGACGAGCTCGCCCGTACCCTCGGGCCGCTGACCGAGGAGGAGGCCGCGACCGTCGTCGTCCCGGTGGCCCAGGCGCTCGGCGCACTGCACCGGGCCGGGCTCGTGCACGGTGCGGTCGACGCCCGGCACATCGTGGTCCGGCCGGACGGTATGCCCGTGCTCGTCGACCTGGCGTCGACACGTGGCGGTTCCGACCAGCGCACCGGCGACCTGCGCGCCCTCATCGACTGCGCCCTCCGGCTGCTCCCCGGTGCTGAGCTCTACGCCGCGGCGGGGCTCGGCCCCGAGTGTCTGCGAGCCGAGCTCCTGACCCTGCTGGACCGGCCCGAGCTCGACGCCGACCAGCTGGTCGACGCCTGCTTCCGGATGGTGGACCCGGCGCCGCTGCGTCGCCCGTCGCCGGCATCGGAGGTTCGGACCCCGGCCGGGGCCACGCAGCAGGAGCAGGGCGACCCGGCCGGGATGGCGGCGGGGCTGCTGCGATCGGCGGCCACCGATGGCCAGCGCGTGCGGACCCGGGCGCCGGGCGGGCACCACCGGGCCGACCCGTCACCCAGGGAGCGGCGGGCCCGGACCGACCGGTCGACGGGTCGAGGGTGGCGGGAGTCCCACGCGCGTCCGGGGGTACCCGCGCGGCGGCTCGGGGTGGCCGTCGCCGCGCTCCTCGTCCTGGGGGTCGCCCTCGTCGGGAGCCAGCGGCTTCCGTCGGCCGGTCCGGCCCCGAAGGCGACTGCAGGGACGGCGGAGTTCTCGCCCGGTGCCCACGTCGGCACCGGCGTGCTGTCCGATCCGGCCACCGCGGCCGCCGACCTCAGCCGTCTGCGTGCCCAGCTGTTCGCCGACCCGGCAACCGCGGACCTGACCGATGTCGAGATCGTCGACGGACCGGCCTATCTCGCTGACGGCGCCGTGCTCGCCTCGATGGTCGGGGTGCGGAACACCGGGCTCCAGACACGGGTGGACGCCGCGAGCACCGTCTCGATCGGAGCCGACGGCACCGCGCGGGTCAGGCTCACGGCAACGCAGAGCAGCTATGTGCGGACCGGGGCGGACGCCACGACGAGCACGGTCCCCGGGGTCGGTCCGCGCACCGTCGAGCTCGAGCTGCACTGGACCGACGCCGGCTGGCGGGTCTGGTCGGTCAGTGAGCCGACGACGCCCTGACCCAGGCCGCGGCCGCGGTGATGTCGGGGTGCGAGAACCGGAAGCCGGCCCCCGAGAGCACGGCCGGCACCGCCCGGACCGAACCGAGGATCTCCGGGGCGAAGTCGCCGAGGGCCAGGCGCAGCGCGACGGAGGGGACGGCGAGCCGGGCGGGACGTCCGAACGCCTCGGCGAGCGCCGCGACCACCTCGGCGTTCCGGGTCGGTTCGGCGACGAGGTTCACCGGCCCGTGGACCGGCGACCGGAGTAGGTGCTCGATGGCGCGGACCTGGTCGGGCAGGGTGATCCAGGACCAGAACTGGCGACCCGACCCGAGCGGTCCGCCCAGCCCGGCCTTGATGAGCGGGAGCAGTCGGACAAGGGCGCCTCCCTGCGGGGCGAGCACCACCCCGGTCCGCAGGTGCACCACCCGGACGCCGGCCCGCTGGGCGGGGGCGGTCGCGGCCTCCCAGCGACGCACGACGTCGGCGAAGAAGGTGTCGCCGTACGGTTCGGACTCGGTCAGGACGTCATCGCCCCGGTCGCCGTAGGCCCCGATGGCCGAGCCCTGGAGCAGCACCCTGGCCCGGCTCGGGTCGGCCGACGCCAGCGTCCGGGACAGCAGGGCCGTGGTGCGGACCCGGGAGGTCAGCACCTGACGTTTGCGCTCGCGGGTGAGCGGGCGTTCCCCGACGTTCACCCCGGCCAGGTTCACCACGGCGTCGACCTCGTCGAGCGATGTCGCGTCCAGCTGCCCGAGATCAGGGTCCCAGCTGATCTCGTCCGGCCCGTCGGTCGCCCGGCGCACCAGTCGCACGACCTCGTGGCCGCCGTCCCGCAGGGCCGGAAGCAGTGCGCCCCCGATCAGTCCGTGCGAGCCGGCGACCACGATCCGCATGGTCGTGCCCGGGCTAGACCAGACCGAGGTCGGGCTCGAAGGCGCCCTCCTCGATCCGGGCCTTGATCGCGGCCAGGTAGCGCGCAGCATCTGCGCCGTCCACCAGGCGGTGGTCGTAGGACAGCGCGAGGTAGCACATGGACCGCACCGCGATCGCCTCGCCACCGTCGGCGTCGGTCACCACCATCGGCCGCTTGACGATGGTGCCCGTCGCCAGGATCGCCGAGGTGCCGCCCGGGACGATCGGGGTGTCGAACAACGCACCGCCGGAACCGGTGTTGGTGACGGTGAAGGTCGCCCCCGACAGCTCGTCGGGGGAGACCTTGTTGTCTCGGGTCCGGGAGGCGAGGTCCGCGATGCCGCGGGCGATGCCGGCGAGCGTGAGGTCACCTGCGCCGCGGAGCACCGGGACGACGAGACCACGCGGCGTGTCCACGGCGATGCCCACGTTCTCGGCGGCCGGGTAGGTGATCTGGTTGCCCTCGAGCACGCCGTTGACCTTGGGGTAGGTCTTGAGCGCCTCGACCGCGGCCTGCACGAAGAACGGCAGGAACGTCAGCTTGGCGCCCTCGCGCGCGGCGAAGCCGTCCTTGGCCTTGGCCCGCAGCCGTGCGCCCCGGGTGACGTCGACCTCGACGACGGTGGTCAGCTGGGCCTGGCTGTGCAGCGACTCGACCATGCGCTGGGCGATGATCTGGCGCAGCCGGCTGGCCTTCTCGGTCGTGCCACGCAGCGGCGACACCTCGCCGATCGTGCGGGCCGGGGCCACCTTCGACGCGCCGGCCGCGGGGACGGCCGCCGCGCGCGCCTCGGCGGAGGCGATGACGTCCTCCTTGCGGATCCGCCCGCCCACACCGGTGCCGACGACGGCGGAGGTGTCGACGCCCAGCCCGGCCGCGAGCTTGCGAACCAGCGGGGTCAGGTAGCCCCCGTGGATCGCCGCGGTCGCCGACGTCGAGGGGGCGGGGGCCGCGGGGGCGACCGGTGCGGGTGCGACGGCCGCGGGTGCGACCGGCGCAGGTGCGACGGGCGCGGGTGCAACCGGCGCGGGTGCGACGGGCGCAGGTGCAACCGGGGCCGGTGCGGCGGGCTGCTCGGCGACCGGCGCGGGGGCCTCCGGCGCCGGCGCGACCGGCTGTGCGGCGACGGGCGCGCCCGAACCGATGAGGGCCAGCACCGCGCCGACCTCGGCGGTCTCGTCCTCCGGCACCAGGATCTGCAGGAGCGTGCCGCCGACGGGTGACGGCACCTCGGTGTCGACCTTGTCGGTCGAGATCTCGAGCAGCGGCTCGTCGACGTCGACGTGGTCGCCGACGGCCTTGAGCCAGCGGGTCACGGTGCCCTCGGTGACCGACTCGCCAAGGGCCGGGAGGGTGATGGGGGTGGCATCGCCTGCGGGCGGGGCCGACACGCTCGCCGGCTCCGGGGCGGGTGCGGCGACCTCGTCGACCGCAGTCGCGGGTTCAACCGGCTCGGCCGGTGCGGCCGGCTCGACGTCCGCCGGGGCGGCCGGTTCGGCCGGCGTCGGCGCGGAGCCGGTGCCGTCACCGATGACGGCCAGCACCGCCCCGACCTCGGCGGTCTCGTCCTCCGGCACCAGGATCTGCTCGATCACGCCGGCGACGGGCGAGGGGATCTCGGTGTCGACCTTGTCGGTCGAGATCTCCAGGAGGGGCTCGTCGACCTCGACCCGTTCACCGACGGCCTTGAGCCAGCGGGTGACGGTGCCCTCGGTGACGGACTCGCCCAGGGCGGGGAGCTGCACGTTGTGCGACATGGGGGTGATCTCTCCTTCGGCTCTCAGGCGTGGGCGTGCAGCGGCTTGCCGGCCAGCGCGAGGAACGCCTCGCCGAGAGCCTCGTTCTGCGTCGGGTGTGCGTGCACGAGCGAGGCCACATCGTCGGGGTAGGCCTCCCAGTTGACCATGAGCTGGGCCTCGCCGATGAGCTCGCCGACGCGGGCACCGATCATGTGGACCCCGACGACCGGGCCGTCGACGCGCCGCACGAGCTTGATGAACCCCTGCGTCCCGAGGATCTGGCTCTTGCCGTTGCCGCCGAGGTTGTACTCGAGGGTCACGACCTGGTCGTCTCCGTACTGCGCCTTGGCGGTCGCCTCGTTCAGCCCGACCGAGGCGACCTCGGGGTTGGAGTAGGTGACCCGCGGGATACCGGACTCGACGATCGGTGCCGGCGCAAGTCCGGCGATCTGCTCGGCGACGAAGATGCCCTGGGCGAAGCCGCGGTGCGCGAGCTGCAGCCCGGGCACGATGTCACCGACCGCCCAGATGTTGCCCACCCCGGTGTGCAGCCGCTCATCGGTGAGCACGAAGCCCCGGTCGAGGCGGACGCCCTGCTCCTCGTAGCCGAGGCGCGAGGTGGCCGGCCCACGACCGACGGCGACCAGCAGCAGATCGGCGTCCAGTGCGGTGCCGTCCTCGAGGCGCACGTGGACCCCGCCGTCGTCCTGCTCGACGCCCGCGAACCGCACACCGACCTTGAAGCCGATCCCGCGCTTGCGGTAGGCCCGCTCGAACGCCTTGCTGATCGCCTCGTCCTCGTTGGGGACCAGGTGCGGCAGGGCCTCGATGATGGTGACCTCGGTACCGAACGACCGCCAGACGCTGGCGAACTCCGCGCCGATCACGCCACCGCCGAGGATGACCGCCGAGCGCGGGATCCAGTCGAGCTGGAGCGCGGTGTCGGAGGTGAGCACCCGACCGCCGATCTCCAGACCCGGCAGTGTGCGTGAGTACGAGCCGGAGGCGAGGACGATGTGCTCACCGGTGAGCACCCGGCCGTCCACCTCGACCTGGTTCGGACCGACCAGACGCCCCCACCCGGCGATCACGTCGATCTTGCGGGAGGACACCAGACCCTGCAGGCCCTTGTAGAGCCGGCCGATCACCGAGTCCTTGTACTGGTTGACCTCGGCCATCTCGATGCGCTCGAGCGTGGTGTGCACGCCGTAGTGGGCGCTCTCGCGGGCGTCATCGGCCAGCTCGGCGGCGTGCAGCAGCGCCTTGGTCGGGATGCACCCCCGGTGCAGGCAGGTGCCGCCGACCTTGTCGGCCTCGACGAGCGCGACGCGCTTGCCCAGCTCGGCAGCGCGCAGGGCCGCGGCGTAGCCGCCGCTGCCTGCTCCAAGGACGACGATGTCGTAGGCGTTCTCCGCAGCCACGTGCACACTCCTGTCCGATGACGTGAAAGGGCCTTCGTCCCATCTTGGCATCCCGCCAGGGTGGTCACGACCGAGTCTCGCCCCCAGCGGACGTCGCAGCCGTCCCGAGCCGGTCACGCGAATCGTCGCGGCGGTCCCGTTACCCTCGGTGGATGGGCCTGTTCAAGCGACGTCGGCGCACACCTGACGGCGAACGTGAGCCGTCGCAGCGCGAGGTGCGGGCCGCGACACTCACGCACCTGCGGGAGTTCGTCGCCACCCGGGTCGGCGTCGAGGCGTACGTGGAACCCCGCACGAACGTGACGCCCACCACAGTGATGCTGGTGGCGACCGATGGGGAGTGGACCCGGCGCAAGGTTCCCGACGCCGGGACCGCGCACGCCTTTGCCCGTGAGCTCGCGATCCCGGTGTACGACGTGCAGCGCACCGGCTATCCCCAGCGGGTGCGGGACTACAACGCCCGGCAACGGGCCGGACGGGACACGGAGCCTCGCGCCTGAACCCGTGCGCCGGCCGGCTGTGGTCAGGGCGTCGAGGGTCGCAGTCCGGCCCGGCCCGCACCGCTGCGCTCGAGCGCCGACCACGCGGCGGCGATCCGGCGCACGGCTTCGTCGAGCACCTCCTCGGGTTCGGCGAACGTGAGGCGCAGGCGGTCGTCGAAGCTGCCGTCGACGCCGAACGCCGTGCCCGGGACCAGGTGGACCCCGTGTGCCTGACCGATGCGCGCCAGTGCGCTGGAGACCGGGGCGCCCAGGTCGATCCAGAGGCTGAGCCCACCGGCCGGCACGGGCGTCGTCCAGGTGGGAAGCAGCTGGCCGAGCTGCGCGACGAGGCGGTCGCGACGCTCGCGCAGCTCCTCGCGGCGGCGGGCGAGCAGACCGGCGCGCACCTGCATCAGCCGGGCGACGACGAGCTGGTCGAGCACGGAGCTCGAGATGTCGGCACGCGCCCGCTGGGTCGCGAGCTGCGTGACCATCTCGCGTGAGCAGCGGATCCAGCCGACTCGCAGCCCGCTCCAGAAGCTCTTGGACGCCGAGCCGATCCCCGCGACCTGGGGGGCCGTTCCATCGCCGAGCAGGGACGGCGGCAACGGCGCCCCGAGCGTCAGGTCGGCGAACACCTCGTCGACGATGAGCAGGGCCCCGGACCGTGCCACGCCCGTGCGCAGCCTGTCCCGGTGCTGCTCGGCGAGCACGCTGCCGGTCGGGTTGTGGTGGTCGGGGACGAGATAGACCACGCGCGGGTCGCTGGCCCGGACGGTCGACAGCAGCAGGTCGACGTCCACCCCCTGCTCGCCGACGGGGACGGGGACGGGTCTGGCGCCGGCCGCGGTGACGACGTCGATCGCGTTGGGGTAGGTGGGGTGCTCGACGACCACCCGGTCACCGCGGCGTGCCGCGAGGTTGACCAGCAGGTTGATCGCCTGCTGGGCACCCGTGGTGATCAGGATCTGGTCCGGTTCGGTCCGCACGCCCCGGTCGACGTACCACTGCGCGACGGCCGCCCGCAGCACCGGCAGCCCGAGCGGTTCGAGCCCGTGTCCGCCCAGGTGCTGGCGGAGGTCCTCGACGGCCAGGGCGCAGGCGTTCGTGAGCTCGGGGGGTGCGGAGGGGGCGGCCTTGGTCAGGTCGAGCAGGTGGGCGTCCGGCAGGTCGGTGAACCGGGGGGAGCGCGAGGCACCGGGCGGAAGCGCGGTGACGGTGCCCGATCCCTGGCGGCTGATGAGGAAGCCCTCGGTGCGCAACAGGTCGTAGGTGGCGCTCACCGTGGTGCGGGACAGCCCGAGCGCGCCGGCCAGCTCGCGTTCGCTCGGCAGCCGGGTGCGGGTCGGCAGCGCCCCGGCCAGCACGGCGGCCCGGAGGCCGCCGGCCAACGCGCTGTAGGCGGGCCCGTCGCCCCGCCAGCCGTCGAGCAGTCCCGCGAGGCGGGTGCTGGAGACGGTGCGGTCGGCGGGAAGGACTGTCACGGGTCCACTCTGAAGTAAATGGCTCTGTGTTTCAAGGCCAATCGTTGGCACGCTGGGGACCATGGACCTGCTGCTCATGCTCGCCGTCGGAGCGCTGTTCGCCGTGCCCCTCGTCGTCCTGGTGCGTCGACCCGGATGGGGACAGGTCGCCGACACCCACCCCGACGCCGCGCGCCTGGCAGCCGACCTCGATGCGGCCCGGGCCCGCGCCGTGCCGGCACCGCAGACCCCGCAGGCACCGCGTGCCGCCACGTCGGGCGTCGTCGGCGCACCGGCCACGCGGGCAGCAGGATCGCGGCCGTGACCGCCGAGCGGCGCGGCGTCACCGGCGCCGGTCCCGTCCGGGTGTCCGGTGGTGTCGAACGGGCGGTCCGGCTGCTGGCGGGTCTCGTGCTGTACGCGGCCTCGATGGCCATGCTCGTGCACGCCGGGCTGGGTGCCATGCCGTGGGATGTGCTCACCCTGGGCATCCAGGTCCACACCGGGGCCTCGTTCGGCGTCATCACGGCTGTGACCTCGCTCGTCGTGCTCGGCTGCTGGTGGCCGCTGCGCCAGCGACCCGGGATTGGGACCGTGGCCAACGTCGTGGTCATCAGCGTGCTCGTCGACCCCGCGCTCGCGCTCCTCGACCTGCTTCCGCCGCTGGCCGTCGGCTGGCGGCTGGTGCTGCTGGGCGCCGGGGTCGCCGCCAACGCCGCGGCCACCGGCCTGTACATCGGCGCCCGGCTCGGGCCCGGCCCGCGGGACGGCCTCATGACCGGGCTCGTCGCGCGGACGCGCTGGTCGGTCAGGGTGGTCAAGACCTCGATCGAGGTCACCGTGGTGGTCGTGGGCTGGTTGCTGGGCGGGACCGTCGGGATCGGCACCCTGGTCTATGCCCTCGGGGTGGGCCCGCTCATCCACCTGCTGCTCCCGCGGCTGACGGTGGCCCGGCCCGGCCCGGGCGAGCCCGCCGTCGCA
This sequence comes from Actinomycetota bacterium, assembly GCA_018898235.1. GTDB lineage: Bacteria > Actinomycetota > Actinomycetes > Actinomycetales > Cellulomonadaceae > Cellulomonas. Next base: position 14,936 of record JAHIJU010000297.1, read on the forward strand.
CACGGCACCGAACCGGCGCAGGTCGCCACGACCTGAGCCGCACGACCTGCGCCGGGTTGGTCAGCGGTACCGGCCGGCGATGTCCCGGCCGATGATCTCCTTCATGATCTCGGTCGTCCCGCCGTAGATGGTCTGCACGCGCGAGTCACGGAACGCCCGGGAGATCGGGTACTCGTCCATGAAGCCGTAGCCGCCGAAGAGCTGGAGCAGGCGGGTCGTGGCCCGACCCTCCAGCTCGGTGGCCCACCACTTGGCCTTGGACGCCTCGACCGTCGTGAGCGTGCCGTCGTTGAGCCTGAGCACGCACTGCTCGAGGTAGGCGCGGGTGACGTCGATCTCGGTCTCGATCTCGGCGAGCTCGAACCGGGTGTTCTGGAAGTCGCCGATGCGCTGGCCGAACGCCTTGCGTTCGAACACGTAGTCGCAGGTCCAGGCGAGGGCCGCCCGGGCACCGGCGTAGGCACCGGCCGCGATCGACATCCGCTCCCGGGGCAGCCGCTCCATGAGGTAGGCGAAGCCGTGGCCGACCTCGCCGAGCACGTTCGCCGCCGGAACCCGGACATCGGTGAAGAACAGCTCGGCCGTGTCCTGCGCGTGCAGGCCGAGCTTGTCGAGCTTGCGACCGCGTTCGAAGCCCGGCATCCCACGTTCGACGACGAGCAGCGAGACCCCGCGGGCCCCGGCGGCCGGGTCGGTCTTGGCCACCACGATCACCAGATCGGCGTGGATGCCGTTGGAGATGAAGGTCTTCTGCCCCGACAGCACCCAGTCGTCACCGTCGCGGACGGCCGTCGTCCGGATGGACTGCAGGTCGGAGCCGGCTCCGGGTTCGGTCATCCCGATCGCGCCGATGAGCTGTCCGGACGCCATCCCGGGGAGCCAGCGCTCCTTCTGCTCGGGTGTGCCCAGATCCAGCAGGTACGGCAGCACCAGATCGTCCTGGACGGCGAACGCGATGGTCAGGGATGCGGCGCCGATCATGTTGAGCTCTTCGGCGACCACCATCCGGAACCGCCAGTCGTGGATGTCCGGGCCGCCGTACTGCTCCGGCACGTCCAGCCCGATGAGCCCGTTCTCGCCGGCGGGCAGCCACACCGACCGGTCGATGAGCTTGTCGGCCTCCCACTGGGCGTAGTGCGGGCTGACCTGACGCTTGACGTACTCGCGGACGGTCTCGCGGTAGTCGTCGTGATCCTGCTCGTAGAACGACATCCGTACCTCCTGGTCGACGCTGACGTGGGGGCGGGGCCGGCCGGTGGGCCGGTCCGAGGGCTAGCGGGTGACCTTCCCGGTGAGGGCGGCCAGCGGTCGCA
>JAHIJU010000298.1 GCA_018898235.1 Actinomycetota bacterium
GGCGTCCAGGTGCAGGCCGTCGGGGACTGCAACGAGCCCGGCCGGATCGCGGATGCGACCAAGACCGGCTACCGGGCGGCGGTGGCGCTGTGAATGAGGTCCCGGGGGAGGACAAGGTCCTCGTCGAGCAGCTCGACGGCGGCGTGCTCGTGCTCTCGCTGCACCAGCCCGCCAAGAAGAACGCCATCGACGCAGCGATGGCCGGCCGGCTCGCCGACCTGCTGCGGGCCGCGGACCTCGACCCGCAGGTCAAGGTTGTCGTGCTGCGCGGGGCGGGGGACACCTTCTCGTCTGGCGGCGACTTGTCGCAGTCCGGTCCCGGGGAGGCGACGGTCGAGACGGCACGCGACCAGCTGCGCCGCTACCTGGAGCTGGTACGGGTGGTGCGGCAGGTCGCCGTGCCCGTGATCGCGATGGTCGACGGGGTCGCGGTCGGCGGCGCCTTCAGCCTCATGCTCGCGTGCGACCTGGTGACCGTGAGCGATCGGGTGCGGGTGATCCCGGCCTTCTGCGCGATCGGCATCGTGCCGGAGATGGGCATGATGAAGCTGCTCCCACAGCTGGTCGGCGACAAGGTCGCCAAGGAGATCCTGTTCACCAACAAGGTGCTGGGCGCCGCCGACCTCGTGGGCTGGCACCTGGTGAACCGGGTCCTGGCCCCCGCCGACCTGCTGGACGGCACGCTGGAGCTGGCGGGAACGGTCGCCGCCATGCCGGCGGCGTCGATCGCGGTGACCAAGGGCATCCTCAACGGTGCCTACGACGTCGGCCTGGAGCAGGTCATGCAGGCCGAGTCGACCGCCTCGCCGTTCTGCACCCAGACCGCGGGGTTCCGAGAAGCCACCGCGAGGTTCCGGAGGTGATCGCCGTGCCGGACACCCGTGCCCAGCTGAGCGCCCGAGATGTGGATCGGGAACCGGCGCTGGCGGGTCGGTACTCGTCGATGGTGGAGCCGCTCCTGGCCGCCGTCGCCGCCGATCCGCAGCGGGTGGCCATGGTGTACGGCGACCGCGAGGTGACGTACGCACAGGCCGGCGCGGCGGTGAACCGGCTCGCTCAGGTACTCCTCGACCAGGGAGTGCGGTCGGGCGACCCGGTCGCCTACCTGTTGAGCAACGGGCCGGAGATCGTCGAGCTCTTCTACGCGATCCAGCGGATCGGCGCCGTCGCGGTCCCCCTCAACGTGCGGAGCGCGCCCCGCGAGGTGGCGTACCTGGTGCGTGCGAGCGACGCGACCTGCCTGGTGCTCGCGGCGGCGCTGGCCGACCGCGTCCAGCCCGTGGTCGGCGAGCTCGGCGGCTGCTGCCTGCTGTGCGTGGACGGTCCGTTCACACCCGAGGCGGTCGGCAGCGGATCGCCGTCGTGGGCACGTTCGCTCACCGACATGCAGGCGCCGGCGCCGGAGTGCGAGCTGCCCCTGGTGCGCAACGCCGAGGCCGTCTCCCGCATCCAGTTCACCGGCGGCAGCACCGGGACCCCCAAGGGAGTCGCCCGTACGAACCGGGCGGACCTCGTGAACGCCGAGGGCACCTACCTGTCGAACGGGCTGTGGGCCGATGAGCGCAAGGTGGTGCTCATCCAGTGCCCGCTCGAGCACCACGGCGGGCACGCCTGGTTCACGATGGCGATCGCCCTGGGTGCCACCCTGGTGCTCTGCGAGTCGTTCGACCCGGTCGCGATCCTGCAGCAGATCCAGCGGTACCAGGTGAGCTACCTGATCCTGCTGCCGCCCACCACGTGCGCGCGGCTGCTGCGCGAGCCGACCATCGCCGCCTACGACCTGTCCTGCGTGCGCCTCGTGCAGAGCTCCGCGGGAGGCACCTGCGCCGACCTGGTGCCGGAGGTGTCGCGCTGGTTCCCGCGCGCCGTCTTCAACTACGGCTGGGGCCAGACCGAGTCCGGGCTGGGCACCTCGCTGGTGATCACGCCGCAGATGGTCGCGGCGGGGGACCCGCGCGCCACCAGCGTGGGGCGGCCGATGCCGTTCACCGAGGTGCGCGTCGTCGACGACGAGGGGCACGAGGTCCCCGACGGCATCGTGGGTGAGGCCCAGATCCGGTCGGAGGCGGTCATGGTCGGCTACCACCGCCAGGAGGGTGCCACCGCCCGGGTGCTCGGTCCCGACGGCTGGTTGCGCACCGGCGACATGATGGTGCGGGACGCCGACGGCTACTTCTGGCTGAAGTCGCGGCGGCGCGAGCTCATCAAGTCCGGTGGCGAGAACGTCTTCGTCGGCGAGGTCGAGCTCGCGGTGCGGGCCCACCCGTCGGTCGCCGACGCCATGGTCTACCCGGTCCCCGACGACCGGCTGGGCGAGGCCGTGGCCGTCGCCGTCGAGCTGGTGCCCGGCGCCTCGCTGACCCTGCCCGAGCTGCAGGAGTCCTTCCGCAGCTCCTTGGCCAGCTACAAGAAGCCGCGCGAGCTGGTGGTGCTGCCCAGTCTCGACCGGGACTACTCCGGCAAGCTCGACCGCCGTCACGTGCTGCGCTCATGTGCGGTGCAGCGCGCGGTCGCCGCGTCGGTCGCGGTGCGTGCGAGCGTCGACGACCTGATCACGCAGGTGTGCCAGGACCCGCCGATGTACCGCATCGACGTGCCCACCGGGGGCGGTCTGGAGCCGTCGACCGGGTGCTACCTGATCCGCGGCGACGACCGTCATCTGCTCGTCGACGTCGGTGCGGACACCGACGCCGGGCTGGGCGTGCTGGCGCGCGCGCTCGAACGGCTGGGCGCCGACCGGGCGTGCACCGATGTGCTGCTCACGCACGAACACCCCGACCACGTGGGCCTGGTGTGGCGGATGCGGCACCGTGACGCCCGGGTGCACCTGTCGGCGGCCGGTCTGACGGTGCTGCGGGCCACCGACGAGGCGGAGACGCAGCGGCAGGCGGTCGAGCGCTGGCGCGCCGAGGGGTTCGACGAGGCCGCCGTGCGTGAGCTGGACGACGCGCGCCGGCGGGCGCTGCCGGCCGACCTGCTCGCCGAGGACGTCGTACCGGTGCGCGACGGCACCGTGCTGCGGGTCGGCGGCCACGACCTCACGGTGCTGGCGACCCCGGGGCACACCCCGGGCAGCCTGTGCCTGCTGGTGCCCGGTGCGCATCTGCTGCTCACGGGTGACCACCTGCTGTGGCACACGGTGCCACCGGTGATGTGGCTGCCCGGGTCGGCCGACCCGGTGGGCGACCACCTGCGTTCGTTGGCGCGCGTCGCCGCACTGGGCCCGCTGAGCGGACTACCCGGTCACGGCCCCGGCGGTGACGTGGCGGTGCGCGCCGCCCAGATCGCGTCCGAGCACGAGCATCGGGCCGGCGTGCTGCTGGCGCTGGTGGCCGAGCTGGGCGATCCGACCGGGGCGCAGGTCGCGGCGGTGTCCGCGGCCCGCACGGTGCCCCGTCCGGCGCACCCCGACCGACCTGCGGCCCCTGGGCTGCGCTGGCTGCGGGCGAGTCGCACCGTCGCCTTCCTCGATCTGCTCGTCGTGCGTGGGGCGCTCGCGCGCACCTGCGACCGCGACGGGCTGACCCGATACCACCTGGTGAAAGGCTGAGCTGAGATGGACTTTTCGATCACCGAGGAGCAGGAGCTGCTGCTCGCGAGCGTGCGCGATGTGATGGAGCGGGCGTGCCCGGAGTCGTACATGAAGGAGTGCAACGAGAAGGGCGAGTACCCGCAGGCGCTCGTCGACGCGCTCACCGAGGCCGGGTTGACGACGCTGGGCGTGCCCGAGGAGTTCGGCGGCACGCCCGTCGACACCCAGACGCTCATGCTCGTGGCCGAGGAGATCACCAAGCTCGGCGGTCCGCACTTCGTGTTCGGCCAGGCGCTGTCGATCGCGGACATGCTGGAGTTCGGCAACGACGTCCAGCGTCGGCAGTGCATGGACGAGGTGCTGGCCGGCCGGGTCGGCTTCGTGCTGGGCTTCACCGAGCCGCAGGCCGGGTCGGACTCCTCGGCCATCGCCACCACGTTCACCCGTCGCGACGGCAAGGTGTACCTGTCGGGGCACAAGACGTTCATGTCGAACGCGCTGCGGGCCCGCTACATGCTGTGCCTGGCCCGCAACGCCGACGGTGCGTCGGACGAGAAGAAGACGAACGCCTTCTCGATGTGGTGGATGCCGATGGACGCCACGGGCGTGACCATCGAGCCGCTGAAGAAGATCGGCTGGCACATGATGGACACCTGCGAGGTGTACCTGGACGAGGTCGAGGTCGACGAGGCCGACCTGGTGGGGGTCGAGGGCAACGGCTTCATGCAGGCGATGATCAACTTCGAGGTGGAGCGTCTGCTCATGGCCTCGAGCCTGCTGGGGATGGCCGAGTGCGCCTTTGGCGATGCGCTCGACCACGCTGCCACGAGAAAGCAGTTCGGAAAGCCGATCGGCTCTTTCCAGCTCATTCAGCAGAAGATCACCTCGATGGCCATCAAGATCGAGAACATGCGCAACCTGGTGGCCCGCACGGCTTGGAAGATCGACAACGGGATGCCGGTCCAGACCGACTCGGCGCTGGCCAAGCTGTACTGCGCCCAGTCGGCGAACGAGGTCATCGACGACGCGCTGCAGATCTTCGGCGGCATCGGCTACACCACCGACTGCCGGGTCTCGCGGCTGTGGGTGGACGCCCGCGTGCAGCGGATCGGCGGTGGCACCGACGAGGTGATGATCCACATCGCCGGCCGGCAGATCCTCAAGGAGCACACCAAGTGAGCGCGGTGCTGGACCCGTCGGCCCCGATGGCCGATCTGCTGGGCGACCTGGCGGCCGAGCAGGCGCAGGTCGACGTGCTGCTCGACGGACTGCCGCCCGAGCAGTGGGAGTCCCCGGCGGCGACCTGCGCCTGGACCTTCAAGGAGGAGCTGCTGCACCTGGCGGCGTTCGACTGGGCGGCCGTCGAGCTGCTGGCCGGGCGCGGCGCGAACGTGGTGGAGGTGGCCGACGCGAACTTCGGCCACGACGAGGTGCACCGCGTGACGGCGTACACGCACCTGACCGGGGCCCAGGTGCTCACCGCGTGGCGGACCGTGCGGGCGCGCCTGATCAGCGCCTTCGCCGATGCCGACCCCAAGCAGCGGGTGCCGTGGGCGCCCGGGCTGCCGATGTCGGCCAAGTCGTTGGTCTCGGCGCGGCTGATGGAGCTGTGGGCGCACTCGGTCGACCTGTACGACGCGTTGGGGATCGAGCCGGTGGTCAAGGACCGGATCGCGAGCACCCTGTTCCTGTCCTGGCAGGCGCGGCCGAACGCCTACCGGATCAACGGGCTGGAGCTCGACGACACCCCGCTGTACCTGGACCTGGTGCTGCCCTCGGGCGCGTCGTGGTCCAAGGGGGACCCGGATGCGGCCGATCGGATCACCGGCACGGCTCGTGACTGGGCGCTGGTGGCGGTGCGTCGTCGGCGGTGGCAGGACACCGGGCTGGACGTCGTCGGTGCGCACGCGCGGCAGTACGCCGAGGTGGTGCAGACGTTCGCCGGCGGCGCCGCCACGGCGCCGTCGCCCGGCACATCGCTCGCGGGTACATCGGGACGGAAGTCTCACTAAACCGGTTTTGTTCTCCGTTAGCGTCGTATTCACGAGGTGACGCCCAACGTCGCCGCATCTCGTCCCCGAAAGGCAGGTCCCGATGTCTTCGTCTGCCATTTCCGCTCCCGCCGCCAGGCCTCGGGTCCATCGGGCCTGGTGGGTGCTGGTGGCCTGCTGCCTCATGTACGGCGGAGCCGTCGGGGTGATCGGCAACTCCGCAGGCATCTATCTGCACCCGGTCAGCGAGGAGATGGGGTGGCCGCTGGCCTCGCTCAACGTCTACCTCACGATCGTGTCCCTCGTGATGACCGCGACCCTCCCCGTCGCGGGCTGGGTGCTGCCGCGGGTGAAGCTGCAGTGGGTGCTGGCCGCGGCGCTCACGGTCGCCTGCGCCACCTACGCAGGTAGCGCCCTGTTCACCACGCTGACCCACTGGTACATCGCGGGTGCGGTGCTCGGCGTCTGTTACGCCTTCCTGCTCTACATCCCGGTGCCGCTCGTGGTGAACAACTGGTTCCGCCGGCGCAACGGCCTGGCCATCGGGATCGCCGCGGCGTTCGCGAGCCTGGTCGCCGCCTTCGCCAACCCGATCGGCGGTGCCCTCATCGAGTCCGTGGGGTGGCGCCAGACCAGGGTCGTGATGGGGGTCGCCGCCTGGCTGTTGGCGGTCCCCATCACGGTCGCGCTCATCCGGTTGCGGCCCGAGCAGCTGGGGCTGCGACCGTACGGGGCGCAGGGCGAGGCCCCGCCGGCGCCCAGCGCGGCCCAGGCGGCCAGCACGGCCGCCGAGAACCGCGCCGGGATCGCCCGGGCGGTGCGCAGCCTGCCGTTCTGGTGCACGGTCGTGCTCGCCGGGCTGTTCGCGTTCGCGGCCTCGATGCTGCAGCAGGCGCCGAGCCACGCCTCGGCCGTCGGGCTCGACGCCACCACCGGGGCCGCCGGGGTGTCGGCCGTCATGGTCGGCGGCATCCTGGCCAAGCTGGTGCTGGGACAGCTGCACGACAAGATCGGCATCCTCGGCGCCACCCTGGTGTCCACCGCGCTCGGCGCGCTGGGGCCCGTGGTCGTGATGGCGTCGGGCGCCAACGCGACCGGCTTCCTCATCGGCTGCTTCCTGTTCGGCGGGGGCTACGCGGGTCTGGTCGTCATCCCGCCGCTGACCGTGCGGCACTTCTTCGGGACCGCCAACTACTCGCGGCTGTACTCGTGGGTGACCGTTGCGCTCGGCCTGTTCTCGGCCGCCGCACCGATCGGGTACGCCCGCATCTACGACGTCACCGGGTCGTTCAACGGGGCCTGGACGGCTGCGCTGTCGGCCTACGTCCTCATCGCCGTGCTCATGGGGGTGGCGCTCGGCTACGAGCGCCGGCACGGCTCGTTCGCCACACTCTCGACACAAGGAGCACATCCGTGACCATCGTCGTGGCCTACAAGTGGGCCGCCAACCCCCAGGACGCCCAGGTCGGCGCGGACGGGGCAGTCGACCTGAGCCGGGCCAAACCCGGTGTCAGCGAGTACGACCCGGTCGCCATCGAGACCGGTCGCCGGCTGGCCGACGCGACCGGCGCCGAGCTCGTCGGGCTGTCCGTCGGCGGTCCGCAGGTCGGGACCTCGATGGCCCGCAAGGCCGCGCTGTCCCGCGGGCTGGACCGGCTCGTCGTGGTGGCCGACGAGGCGCTGGACGGCGCCCGCGCCGCGACCACGGCCGCCGTGCTCGCGGCGCAGGTGCGCGAGATCGGCGACGTCGACCTGGTGCTCACGGGTGACGGCTCGGTCGACGAGGGCGCGCACCTGGTGCCCGCCGTGCTCGCCGGTCACCTGGGCTGGCCGCTGCTGGTCGATGTGACCGCCGTGGAGCGTGCCGCCGACGGCGGGCTGCGGGTCACCCGCTCCGTCGGCGCCGGCACCCAGGTGCTCGAGGTGGACGGACCGGCCGTGCTGTCGGTGGCCGCCGACGCCGTGGTGCCGCGCGTGCCCGGGATGAAGGACATCCTCGGGGCCGGCAAGAAGCCGGTCGCCGAGGCCACCGTCGGGCAGGTCGCCGTGAGCGAGCCGGCTGTGGTGGGCCGCAAGCGGCCCGCCCTCGCCCAGCGCAAGGGCCGGCTTCTGACCGGCGCAGACACCGCGGCCGTCGCCGCCGAGCTGGTCGCGGCGCTGCGCGCCGACGGCGTGCTCTGAGATCGCAGCAGGAGGACACCCCATGAGCAGCACCTGGATCGTCGTCGCCGGTGACCCCACCGTCGGCACCCTCGTCGAGACCGGTCGGACGATCGGCGGCGAGCTCGTCGCCCTGGTCCTCGGCCCACGCAGCACCGCCCAGCGGGTGGCCTGCGCCGGTGTGGACCGCGTCGTATGGCTGGGCGAGCCGGGGTCGGCGCCCCTGGAGGCGTTCGCCGGTGCCGCCGCCGACCTGGTGGCCGCGGGCCGCCCGCAGGTCGTGCTGGCCGCGGACCGCGCGGCCGATCGCGTGCTGGCCGGGGCCGTGGCCGCCCGGACCGGTGCCGCCGCCCTCGGCGGGGTGCGGCAGGTCGAGACGGTCGACGGCGTCGTGCAGGTGGTCCGCGACGCACTTGGCGGCATCGTCCGCGAACGGCTCGCCCTCACCGGGCCGACCGTGCTGGTGCTCGACGGCGGTGCGCTGCCGGACGAGGGTGTGCCGGCCCCCGTCGAGGAGGTCGCCGTCACCCCGGCCGGGGTGCGGGTGGTCGAGGAGCACCCCGCGGCCGTCGGCGGACCGGACCTGCACAGCGCGCACCGGGTGGTCGCCGTCGGGCGCGGTCTGCGCGAGCGGGGCGACGTCGCGATCGCCGAGGCGCTGGCCGTTGCGCTCGACGGGGCCACGGCGTGCTCGCGTCCGATGGCCGAGGGCGTCGACTTCTTCCCGCGCGACCGCTACGTCGGGGTCTCCGGGCAGCGGGTGACCCCGGACCTCTACCTGGCCGCGGGCATCTCCGGGCAGGTCCAGCACATGGTGGGCGCCCGTGGTGCCCGCATCGTGGTGGCGATCAACACCGACAAGGACGCGCCGATCTTCCGCGAGTGTGACTACGGCGTGGTCGGTGACCTGTACGAGGTGCTGCCGGCCCTCACCGAGGCGCTCGGCCGATGACGGAGCCGGACTTCGACGTCGCGGTCGTCGGTGCCGGGCCGGCGGGTGCGCTCACCGCGTACCTGCTGGCCCGCGACGGCCACTCCGTGGTGCTCATCGACCGCGGCGCCGCGCCGGGGGCCAAGAACCTGTCCGGCGGCGTGCTGTACTCGCGGGTGCTGGGCCAGGTGTTCCCGGACTACCTCACGCAGGCCCCGGTCGAGCGGCGGATCACCCGCAACGTCGTGCAGTTCTGCACCCCGGACTCGGCCGTCGGCCTGGACGCCTGGACGGGGCGGCTGGCCGATCCGGTGAACGCCGTGACCGTGCTGCGCGCCAAGCTCGACGCCTGGCTGGCCGAGCAGTGCGAGGAGGTCGGTGCGTTCGCGATGTCCGGGGTGCGGGTCGACGAGCTGCTCACCGAACCCGCACCCGGCACCGCACTGGGCCGCCGTGTGATCGGGGTGCGGGCCGGGGACGACGAGCTGCGGGCGCACGTGGTGGTCGCGGCCGACGGGGTCAACTCCTTCCTGGCCCGCAGCATCGGGCTGCGCCAGGCACCGGCGACCCATCAGCTGGCGGTGGGCGTCAAGGCCGTCGTCGAGCTCGGCGCCGAGCGCATCGAGGACCGGTTCGGTGTGGGCGCCGACGAGGGCGCGGCGCACGCGTTCGTCGGGGACTGCACCCAGGGCGTGGCCGGCGGCGGGTTCTGCTACACCAACCGCGAGTCGGTCTCCCTGGGCGTGGTGCTGCGGCTGGACGACCTGGTCGCGTCCGGGCGCGCCGCGTCCGACGTGTTCGAGCACTACCTGGCGCACCCGGCGGTCCAGCGGCTGGTCCGTGGCGGCACGATGGTCGAGTACGGCTCGCACCTGGTCGCCGAGGGCGGGCTCGCGATGCTCGGCGAGATCGCCTGCGACGGCATGGTCGTGGTCGGCGACGCGGCCGGGCTGACCATCAACTCGGGGCTCACGGTGCGCGGGATGGACCTGGCGATCGGGTCCGGCATCGCCGCGGCCGGGGCGATCCACGACGCGCTCACCAGCACCGACACGTCGAAGGCCGGGCTGGAGGGCTACCGGCGCCGGTTGTTCGACGGCTTCGTCGGCCAGGACCTCACCACCTATGCCAAGGCGCCGGCGTTCCTGGAGCGCCCGCGCACCTACGTCGACTACGGCCCCCTGCTGGAGGAGATCATGCTCGCCGTGTTCGGCCTGGACACCACCCCGCGACGCCCGATGGCCCGCGTCGTACGCGATGCGCTGCGGGCCTCGCCGGTGCGCACCCGGGACCTGGTCGCCGACGCCTGGGCGGGGGTGCGTGCACTGTGAAGGTCCCCACGGTGGCCGAGCGGCTGGCCCTCAACCACTTCGAGACCGATGAGGAGCACAGCCACATCGAGGTCGACCAGGAGCGGGTCCGGGCGACCGGCTGTGGTCCGACGATCGTCGCCTGCTGCCCGGCGCGGGTCTACACGGCCGAGCCCGACGGCAGCCTGTCGGTCGAGTACGCCGCATGCCTGGAGTGCGGCACGTGCCTGGCCGTCGCGGCGCCGGGGGCGCTGCGCTGGCACTACCCACGCGGCGGGTTCGGGGTGGCGTTCCGGGAGGGGTGAGCCGGGTACGGGGCCGGCCCCGGCGACCGGCCCGCACCGCCTCAGGAGGTGGGCACCGGTCCGGTGCTGTCGTGCACGGACAACCGGCCGGGTGGGTCCTGCTCATCGCGCCCCGGCTCGCCCTCGATGAGATCGAGCAGCAGCCGCACGGCGTGCGCGCCACGTTCGTGCGGGTCGTCCTGCACCGTGGTCACGGTCGGCAGCGTGAGCCGGCCGAGCCCGCTGGCGTCCCACGCGAGCACCGACAGATCGCCCGGTACCTCCAGCCCGAGCTCGGCGGCCACCGCCATCCCGGCCATGGCCTGCAGGTCGTTCTCGTAGACGATCGCGGTGGGGCGGTCCGCACCCGTGAGCAGCTGGCGGGTGAGGTCCTGGCCCGCCGGGGAGGTGATGTCCGCGACGACGACGACGGGTTCGGGCAGTCCGGCGTCGCGCGCGGCGGCCAGCAGTGCCTGAGTGCGCACGACGGTGTGCGCCAGCCTGACCCCGTTGGCCATCCGTGCGATCCGACGGTGGCCCAGACCGGCGAGATGGGCGATGACCTCGACGGCGGTCGTGCGGTCGTCGACCCACACGGCGGGTGCACCGGCGGCGTGCACCGGATCGCCGAGCACCACGACGGGCACCCCGAGCCGACGCGCGACCGCCGGCCGATCGTCGCCGACCCGCAGGTCGATGACCACCAGACCGTCCACCCGGGTGCCGTGCGCCCACTCCTCGTAGGTGGCCAGCTCGGCACGGTGGCCGGCGACCACCTTGATGAGCAGTGAGATCGCGTGATCGACGAGCTCGTCCTGGACGCCTTCGAGGTACTGCTGGAACAGCGGCTCGGCCCCGCGCAGGTGCGGCGGGCGGTTCATCACCAGTCCGATGGTGTCGGTGCGGCCCCCGGCCAGCGCCCGGGCCGCGGCATGCGGTGCCCAGCCCAGCTCGACGGCGGCCTGCAGCACGCGGGCGCGGGTCTCCTCGGAGACCCCGGGGCGCCCGTTGAGAGCGAACGACGCGGCGCCCTTCGAGACTCCCGCCCGTGCGGCGACATCCGCGATCCGCACCCGGGTCACCCGTGGTCTCCTTGATCTGCGCCCCCGCCGCGAGCGCCGCGCCGGACCTGTACTCATGCTACGCGTCGGGTCTTGCGCCCCTGGTCAGGAGCGATAGGTGGGGTGTCCGTCCAGCCAGGTGCCGAGTACGGACGCCGCCCTGGCCGTCAGCGGGTCACCCGAGGTGACGTCGCGGTCGTACCAGAGAAGGTCTGCGGCCATGCCGACCGCGATCGTGCCTCGGAAGGACTCGGTCCGGCCCTGGTAGGCGCCGCCCGCGGTCGCCGCCGCGATGCCCTGCTCGAGCGGGAACCGTTCGGCGGGCACCCAGCCGCCGGCCGGCAGACCCTCGGCCGTCTGCCGGGTGGCGGCCACCACGAGCGCCTCCAGAGGATCGTTGGTGGACACCGGCCAGTCGCTCGCGATCGAGATCCGGGTGCCGAAACGGGCCAGCGTGGCGACCGGGTACTGGCGGTCGGTGCGCTCATCGCCCAGCCGCGGCGCGGTGAGCTGTTCCATGAGCGGGTCGCGCTGGGCCCAGAAGGTCTGCATCGCCGCGGTGACATCCAGGGCGGCGAACCGCGGGAGGTCGACCGGGTCGACCAGCTGGACGTGCGTGATGACCGGGCGCCGGTCCCAGGTGGGATTCGTCGCGACCGCGTGCGCGATCGCGTCCAGGGCATGCCGGTTCGCGGCATCGCCGATGGCGTGGATGTGCGTCTGGAAGCCCAGCGCGTCGATCGCGGTGACGGCGGCGGCCAGCTCCTCGGGGTCCCACACCGGCATGCCGTGGGTGTGGGAGTCCTCGTACGGGTCGAGCATCTCGGCGGTCCCGGACTCGATGACCCCGTCGGCGAAGAACTTGATCGAGCGCGCGGTCAGCAGCCGGGGTGCGCCGGCCGCCTCGACCTGGGCGCGTTGGGCGACGAACACGTCCAGCTGGTCGCGCCACGCCCCGGGGTGGGCGAGGAACGCGAGGTTGCTGCGCACGATGAGCCGACCCTGGGCGAGCAGCTCGAGGTAGGGCAGGTGACCACCGGTCTCGACCCAGGCGTCCTGCATCCAGGTGATGCCGACCGCGGCCTGGTCCTGGCAGGCCAGGGACAGCGCCCCCGTGAGCTCGTCGAGCGTGCGGACCGGTGCGACGGCGTCGACCAGACCGTAGGCGTCGGGCTCCCGCAGGGTGCCGACGGGGGTGCGGTCCGGGTGCCGGTCGATGACCCCGGCCGCCGGGTCGGGGGTGCTCGCGTCGACCCCGGCCAGCTCCAGCGCCCGGCTGTTGCACCAGGCCGTGTGGTAGTCGTGCGCCCGCAGCAGCACCGGTCGGTCGGCGACGACGGCGTCGAGCCAGGTCGCGTCGAACGAACCGTCGGGCGCCAGGGCCGGGTCGTAGCTGCCACCCAGGATCCAGTCCAGCTCGGGGTGGGCGGCGGCATACCGCCCGACCTCGGCGACGATCTCGGCGACCGACTCCAGGTGGCTGATGTCCGGACCGAGCCTCTCGGCCCCGGCCTGCGGTGGATGGCAGTGCCCGTCGGAGTAGGCCGGCAGCAGGAGCCCGCCGGCGAGGTCGACGACCTCGCCGGCGGTGCACCGCTCCGCCTCGTCACCGAGGGCGACCACGACCCCGTCGCGCACCGCCACGGCGGTGGTGCGCCGGCCCGGACCCAGCCAGACGGTCCCGCCGGTGAGCAGCAGGTCGGCGTCAGTGGTCGTCACCGCGATGTCTCCTTCGTCGCGCCGTCGCGGGCGTCAGCCCTTGAAGGCTTCCCAGATCTGCGTGTAGTTGGTCAGCTCGTCGTTGGTGCAGGGCTCGACGGGCTTGGCCCCGGTGTAGCCGTCCGGCATGACGATCTCGGGGGCGCTCTTCATGTCGGCGTCGAGCAGGTCGTTCACCCCGGCAATGCCGGAGTTGTACTTCTGGAAGTTGGCGGCCGCCGCGGCGTTGGCCGGATCCATCATCCAGTTGAGGAAGGTGAGCGCCTGGGGCACGTTCTTGGCGCCGATCGGCACGGTGAAGTTGTCCTGCCACAGCGCCATGCCCTCGGTCGGGTAGACGAAGGTGAGCGTCGACCTCTGTGCCCGGGCGCGCATCCCGGCGCCGTTCCAGGTCATCGCGCCGGACTCCTCACCGGCGGCGAGCCGGTCCAGGATGCCGTCGGAGCTGATGGTGGAGACCTTCGACTTGAACGAGGTCAGCAGGTCCTGGGCCGCCTGCAGCTTGGCCGGGTCGGTGTCGCAGGTCTTGCCACCGACGGCCCGCAGCGCGGCGCCGACCACCTCGGTCTGGTCGCTCATGGTGCCGACCTTGCCGAGGTCGGCCGGCGGGTTGAAGTAGTCCGCCCAGCTCGTGAGCTTCGTGGAGGTCTTCGACGAGTCGTACATGTAGCCGGTGGTGCCGTACAGGTAGGGCGTCGAGTACTGGCGGCCCGGGTCGAAGTAGACGTTGAGGAAGTCCGGCTCGATGTTCTTGCCGTTCGGCAGGGCCGCCGCGTCGACCTTCTGCAGCAGGTTCTCGTTGATGAGCATCTGCACCATGTAGTCGCTGGGCACGACCACGTCGTACCCGGAGCCGTTCGAGGCCTTGAGCTTGGCCTCGAGGGTCTCGTTGGAGTCGTAGTAGTCGACCGTGAGCTTGATGCCGGTGTCCTGGGTGAACTTCTTGGCCAGGTCCTCGGGGAAGTAGTCGCTCCAGGTGTAGAGCGTCATCTCGCCGCTCGTCGCCGGGGTGAACGCGGCGGGCGTCGCCGAGGAACCGGCGGCACCCGAGTCGCTGACACCGCCGCCGCAGGCGGCCAGGACCAGTGCGGAGGCGACGAGGGCGGACGCTGCGCCGACTCGTCTGCGCGGGGTACGGATGTTCATGCTGACCTCTTCTTCCACGGAGCGAGATAGCTGACGGTGGTGATGAGCACGGCGAGAGCGAGCAGGAGCACGGCCACGACGTTGATCGCGGGGGAGGGGCCGCGTCGGATGAGGCTGAACAGGTAGACCGGCAACGTGGTCGACCCGGCCGAGGACAGGAAGGCCGAGATGATGAAGTCGTCCATCGAGACGACGAAGGCCAGCAGGGCGCCGGACACGATGCCCGGGACCAGCAGCGGGAGGGTGATCCGCGTGAGCATGGCCCCCGACCGGGCGCCCAGGTCCGCGCCGGCCTCGAAGACCTCCCGGCCGAGCCCTTGCAGGCGGGACCGGATGGGCATCATGGCGAACGGGATGCAGAACGTGGTGTGCGCCAGCACGAGCGCAGTGAAACCCGGCTGCAGGCCGA
>JAHIJU010000299.1 GCA_018898235.1 Actinomycetota bacterium
CCGTCTGAGCTATAGGCCCGTGCACCACGTGGCGCCGGACGAGACTACCCCAGCCGCAGGGGCTCCCCCAAACCCGCCCACCTGCAGCTCAGTCGTCGGTCATCGTGACGTGCAGCCCGCCGACGAGGGCGGCGACGATGTTGTAGAGGAAGGCGCCGATGGTGGACAGCGCGGTCATGAGGAACACGTTGAACACGCCGATGAGCATCGCGCCCGCGACGACCTTGCCGAACGCGAAGTAGCTGAGCACCTGCACCGAGCTCTCGGCCCCGGCCACCGTGCTCACCAGGTCGTTGAGCTTGCTGAACACGTGCAGGCCGTCGAGCGTGAACCAGACGACGGCGGTCGCGACCACCATGAGGATGCCGAGCCCGAACGACAGCAGGAACGACAGCTTCATCACCGACCACGGGTCGACCCGGGAGATCGCCAGCCGCACCCGTCGGGCACCGGCGGTCGCCGCCGGAACCGTGCCCTGCACCGAGCGCGGGGCGTCGGCCGGTCCGGGCCAGGCCGCTGTCCGGGTGCCCTGGGTGCCCTGGGTGCCGGGAACGGCGGGGGCTGGGTTCGTGCTGCTCATCTCGTCGTCCTCGGCTGCGGGTCTGGTGATCGAAGAGTACGCGGCCGAGATCGTGGTCGACGTTGCCTGTCCGGCGCGACGCAGCCAGCCGCTGGTCGCGGCGACCGCGGCGGCCAGCGGCGTCTCCTCGCCCCCGGGCTCGACTCCCGCCCCGTCCGACGGGGTCGTGACCGACGGGGTCGGGGCCACCTGAGGCGACCCGGACTCCTTGACGGCAGGTGCCGCCTCCGCCTCGCGCGGTCGCTCCGTCGTCACCGACGGCTTCGCGACGTCGGGCCTCGTGGCGTCCGGCTTCGCGACGTCCGGCTTCGTGACGTCGGGCCTGGTGGCCTCCGGCTTCACGACCTCCGGCTTCACGACGTCCGGCGTCGTGACCTCCGACCTCACGGGCGGCGATCCGGCGGCCGTCGGCGTCACGACGTCCGGTGCCGCCACCGCGGGCTCGACGACCTCGGCCGTGGCCTGGGCGGGGACGCTCCGTGAGGAGACCGTCCGACGACCATCCGGCCCCACCTTGGGGCGGGGCGGGATAGAGGGCGGCGTCGGTCCCGTCATGCGTCCTCCGTCGGTGGCGCGCTCGTCCCGGCGTCATCCGCGGTCGCACCGGTTGCGGTCGCGGTCTCGTCCAGGTCGTTGGTCTCGTCCACCGTAGCTGCCTCACCCGGCAGACGGCGCTCACCGTTGCGGGCGACGGCGATGATTCGGTCCCCGGAGTCGGGCTTGGCGAAGATCACGCCCTGCGTGGTGCGGCCGGTGGCGTGCACCTCCGCGGTGGCCGAGCGCACGATCTTGCCGCGCTCCATGATCACCAGCACCTCGTCGTCCTCCTCGACCACCAGGGCGCCGACCAGGTCGCCGTTGGCCTCGGGCAGGTTCGCCACCCGGATGCCCAGACCACCGCGGCCCTGCTGCCGGTAGTTGTCCACCGTCAGCGCCGTGCGCTTGGCGATCCCGCCCTCGGTCACGGTGAACAGGTACGCGTCCTCCTGGACCACATCCATCGCGAGCAGCTCGTCCTCGCCGCGGAAGCGCATCCCGGTGACGCCCGAGGTCGCTCGTCCCATCGGACGCAGCATGTCGTCCGCCGCGGTGAACCGGACCGACTGCCCCTTGCGTGAGACCAGGATCAGGTCCTGGTCGGCGTCGACCATGCGGGCCGCGACCAGCTCATCGGGCCGGCCCTCCTCGTCCTCGCGCAGGTTCACCGCGATCACCCCGCCGGAGCGGTTCGAGTCGTACTCGGCGAGCCGGGTCTTCTTCACCAGGCCGCGCTTGGTGGCCAGCACCAGGTACTCCGCCTGCTCGTAGTCGCGCAGGTCGAGCACCTGCGCGATGGTCTCGCCGGGCTGGAACGCGAGCAGGTTCGCCACGTGCTGACCCTTGGCGTCCCGACCGCCCTCGGGCAGCTCGTAGGCCTTGGCGCGGTACACCCGGCCCAGGTTCGTGAAGAACAGGAGCCAGTGGTGCGTCGTCGTGACGAAGAACTGGTCGACGATGTCGTCCTCGCGCAGCTGGGCGCCGCGCACACCCTTGCCGCCGCGCCGCTGCGCCCGGTAGTTGTCGGACCGGGTGCGCTTGGCGTAGCCACCGCGCGTGATGGTGACGACGACCTCCTCCTCGGCGATGAGGTCCTCCATGGAGACCTCGCCGTCGAACGGCAGGATGCGGGTGCGCCGCTCGTCGCCGTACTTGGCGACCACGGCGGCCAGCTCGTCGGAGACGATCATGCGCTGGCGGGCGTCGTCGGCCAGGATCGAGCGGTACTCGGTGATCGCGGCCTCGAGCTCGGCGTGCTTGTCGAGGATCGACTGCCGCTCCAGGGCCGCGAGCTGGCGCAGCTGCATCCGCAGGATCGCGGTGGCCTGCTCGTCGTCGATCTCGAGCAGGTCCTTCAGACCCTCGCGCGCTGCCTCGGCGCTGGCCGAGGCGCGGATGAGGGCGATGACGGCATCCATCTGGTCGAGCGCCTTGAGGTACCCGCGGTAGATGTGGATGTCGCGCTCGGCCTGGCGCAGGCGGAAGCTCGTGCGACGCCGGATGACGTCGATCTGGTGTGCGGTCCAGTGCCGGATGAAGGCGTCGATGGACAGCGTGCGCGGCACCCCGTCGACCAGGGCCAACATGTTCGCACCGAAGGTGTCCTGCAGCTGGGTGTGCTTGTAGAGGTTGTTGAGCACGACCTTGGCGACGGCGTCGCGCTTGAGCACGATGACCAGACGCTGACCGGTGCGGCCCGAGGTCTCATCGCGGATGTCCGCGATGCCCTGCATCCGGTTGTCCTTGACCAGCTCGGCGATCTTGCTGGCCAGCGAGTCCGGGTTCACCTGGTACGGCAGCTCGGAGACCACCAGGCAGATCCGCCCGTGGATCTCCTCGACCTCCACGACGGCCCGCATCGTGATCGAGCCGCGCCCGGTGCGGTAGGCGTCCTCGATGCCGCGCCGGCCCAGGATCGTTGCCGCGGTGGGGAAGTCGGGTCCCTTGATCCGCTCCATGAGGGCTTCGAGGAGCTCCTCGCGGGAGGCGTCCGGGTGGTCGAGGTGCCACTGCACACCCGCGGCGACCTCGCGCAGATTGTGCGGCGGGATCTTGGTGGCCATCCCGACCGCGATCCCCGACGAGCCGTTGACCAGCAGGTTCGGGAACCGGCTGGGCAGGACGACGGGCTCCTGGATGTGCCCGTCGTAGTTGTCTTGGAAGTCGACGGAGTCCTCGTCGATGTCCCGGACCATCTCCATGGCCAGCGGGGCCATCTTGCACTCGGTGTACCGGGGGGCGGCGGCCGGGTCGTCG
>JAHIJU010000300.1 GCA_018898235.1 Actinomycetota bacterium
GAGCAGCCGGTGCATGTCGGCCGCCTCGTCGACGGTCCACACGTGCACCTGACGTCCGACGGCGTGCGCGAGCGCGACGGTGCGTCGGGTGACGACGGGCAGGCCCGCGCGTTCGGGCACCTGGAGGCAGTCCACATCGTGCAGCGCCCGACGTGCCGCGGTCCGGGCGGCCGCAGCGGGCAGCGCGGCGGCGGCCAGGAACGCGATGATCTCGGTGCGGCCCGCCGAGGCGGCCACCGGACGGGACAGGGCGGCGAGCGTGCGTCGGCGCCGCTCGGCCGAGAACGAGGTGACCAGCACCCGGTCGTGGGACCGGGTCCGTTCGATGGCGGCGGCCGTGGGGCCTGCGGCGGCTGGCGACTTCACGTCGATGTTCACGGCCAGGTCCGGCCACTCGCCGAGCAGCTCGTCGAGCCGCGGCACCGGTTCCGTCCCGCCGATCCGCGCCGTACGGACCTGCGCCCAGGTGAGCTCGGCCACCGCGCCGCGACCGTCGGTGGTCCGGTCCAGGCGGGTGTCGTGCAGCGCGACGGCCACCCCGTCGCGGGTCGCGTGCGCATCGGTCTCCACGTGGTCCAGCCCCAGCTCGCGCGCGGCCGCGAACGCCGCCATCGAGTTCTCCCGGCCGGTCAGGTCGAACCCCCGGTGGGCGAGCGCGAGGGTCCGGTGCCGCGAGTCGAGGTAGCCCACACCTGCACCTTAGGCGTTCGAACGCATGTTCGATACGATGCGCGGGTGCGAACCGACCCAGGGCGGACGGTGGCGAACCGCGAGCTGCCCGATCAGATCCCGACCCGCCCGTCGGGCGATGTGCCGGTGATCGTCCGGGTGGTCTGGGCCGACGGGCGCGAGGAGTGGCGACCCGCTCGCGCCGTCCGCTGGACGCGCACGCACGTCATGGTCGCCTGGCGTGACGACGAGGCGGACCCGCGCTCCGAACGGCACGAGTGGCTGCGGGCGGGGGACGTCGCCCGGTCGGTGAGCTGGTTCGTGGCGCCCGACCGGGGGGCATGACCTCGGCGTCCGGTCCGGGCTGTCGTGACGGCGGTCCGGGCGGTCGTCGCTGCCGGCGGGTGGTCGTCGCCGCGCGGGACTTTGGTCCGTGCACCTGCGGGACGCTCGGGCTAGCGTCGCGTGCAGGCGTGCATCCCGCGCCGCGCGGCCGATGCGCCGCACGAGCCACGACGGGCATCGGCGACCCCGGTGCCCGTCGCGGTGTGCTCGGGCCCGTCCGGGCCCGCAGGGGTCGAGCTGGCCCATCCGACGTGACAGGTGGTCGTTGACGTGGCTGACCCCCAGGGCTTTCTGCACATCCGCGCGCGTGAGCTGCCGCCGGACCGCGCGGTCCCCGTGCGCCTGCTCGACTGGCGCGAGGTGCACTCCCACCACGCCGGCGACCCGCAGGCCCTCGCCCTCGTGCAGCGCCAGGCCTCACGCTGCATGGACTGCGGCGTCCCGTTCTGCCACCACGCCTGCCCGCTGGGCAACCTCATCCCCGAGTGGAACGACCTGGCCTGGCGTGGGCAGTGGGCCGATGCGGCCGACCGGCTGCTGGCCACCAACAACTTCCCGGAGTTCACCGGACGGGTCTGCCCCGCCCCGTGCGAGGCGGCCTGCGTGCTCGGCCTGACCGACCCCGCCGTGACCATCAAGAACACCGAGGTCGCGATCGTCGAGGAGGCGTTCGCCCGCGGTCTGGACACCCCGCAGGTACCGCACTGGTTCACCGGGCGCACCGTCGCGGTCGTCGGCTCGGGACCGGCAGGGCTGGCGGCCGCCCAGCAGCTGACCCGCGCGGGGCACACCGTCGCGGTCTACGAGCGCGCAGCGGAACCGGGCGGCCTGCTGCGGTTCGGCATCCCGGAGTACAAGCTCGAGAAGCACGTGGTCGAACGCCGGATCGAGCAGATGCGCGCCGAGGGAACCCGGTTCTGGACGGGCATCGAGGTCGGCGGCGCCCAGGTCACCGGCGCCGATCTGCGTGCCCGGTACGACGCCGTCGTCCTGGCCATCGGCTCGACGACACCGCGCGACCTGCCGGTGCCGGGGCGTGAGCTGCCCGGTGTGCTGCAGGCGATGGAGTACCTGCCGCAGGCGAACCAGGCGGCCCTGGGCTGCCCGCCGGCCGACCAGGTGGTGGCCACGGGCAAGCACGTCGTCGTGATCGGCGGTGGCGACACCGGCGCCGACTGTCTCGGCACGGCGTTGCGGCAGGGCGCGGCCTCGGTGACCCAGCTCGAGATCATGCCCCGCCCGCCGGAGCAGCGGCCGGAGTCCCAGCCGTGGCCGACCTACCCGATGCTGTTCCGCGTCGCCAGTGCCCATGAGGAGGGTGGCGAGCGGGTCTACGCGGTGAGCACCGTGGCGTTCGTCGGCCAGGACCGGGTCCGGGCGTTGCGGCTGGTCGATGTCGATCTGGTGGCGGGCCGGATCGTCGCCCGCCAGGGCACCGAGCGTGAGATCCCCGCCGACCTCGTGCTGCTGGCCATGGGCTTCACCGGCCCGGAACCCAGCCCCCTGCTCGAGCAGCTGGGGGTCGGGCTCACGCCTCGCGGCACCCTCACCCGTGGCGAGGACTTCGCCACCGACGTCCCCGGGGTCTTCGTGTGCGGAGATGCGGGCCGCGGTCAGTCGCTCGTCGTCTGGGCGATCGCCGAGGGA
>JAHIJU010000301.1 GCA_018898235.1 Actinomycetota bacterium
GCAGCATCAGCAGCACCGCGCCGGCGGCGGCCCCGACCAGCAGCAGGCCGAGGACGGCCGTCCCGGCACGTTCGGGAACGATCGTGAGCGGTAGGGCCACGATGCAGGCGATGTCGGCGACCGCGACCTGCGCCGTCATCGCGAGCACCGCGGGGCCGCCCAGCCGCAGCGAGTCCACCGTCGGCAGCACGAGCGCCGCCGACGAGGAGGCGAGCAGCACCGCGTACAGCGGTGCGTGCCCGCCGCCGAGCAGCACGGCGATGCCCACCCCGACACCGGCCGAGACGAGACCGACGAGCCCCGCCCGCAGGGCTCCGACGCTCAGCGCGGACCGCACCTGGGTGTCGCGCACGGGCACGTGGCTGCCGGCGACGAACATGAGCAGCGCGAAGCCGAGGTCGGCGAGGAAGCGGAAGGTGTGGTCCTGGGCGTCGAGGACCGCCAGCCCGCTGGCCCCGAGCGCCAGCCCGGCCGCCAGCTCTCCGACCATCACCGGCACCCGCCCCCGGTCACGGGACGCGAGCAGCGGTCCGGCCAGCGCGACGACCGAGACCAGGGCGAGGGTCGCGAAGGTCATGACCGGCGACCCGGCACACGACCCACGGCGCTGGTCAGCACCGCGTGACCGCAGGGACGGCTCGGGGTGCACCGACTGCCATGGGTCCTCCTGTCAGGGTCCGGCGGCCAGGCTCGCACACCAGGCGGGTCGATGGCAGGCACGGGCGCGGCACCCGGCCGTGGCGACCCGCACGGGGTCGATTGACAGCGCGCGGACGTCGTCATTGACTTCGCACCGGTGCGGCGAGCCCCTCTGGTTCGCCCGGCGAGGAGTGGTGATGACGGTGGGCCGCGCGGCGCCTCCCGTCCTGCCGGGACGCCGGCCGCGATGACCGGCCGCCGCCTGGTCGTCACGGGGGTCGTGCAGGGCGTCGGCTTCCGACCGCACGTCTACCGTCTGGCCCACGAGCTGGGTCTGACGGGTTCGGTGACCAACACCGCCGCAGGTGTGGTGATCGACGCCCACGGCCCCACTGCCGCCCTGGACGAGCTGACCCGTCGCGTGGCCACCGACGCCCCGCCCCTGGCCCAGGTGCGCGACGTGCGCTGCCACGACCTGGCGGCAGACCCCACGCCGGTCGCCTTCACGATCCTGGCCAGCACGTCGCAGGACGGACCCCGCACCACCGTGCCCCCCGACTGCGCGATCTGCGACAACTGCCTGCGCGAGCTGTTCGACCCCGGCGACCGCCGCTACCGGCACCCCTTCATCACCTGCACCGACTGCGGCCCCCGGTTCACCATCGTCACCGGTCTGCCCTACGACCGGCCCAGGACGTCGATGGCGTCGTTCCCGATGTGCCCCGACTGCGCCACGGAGTACCACGACCCGCTCGACCGCCGGTTCCACGCCCAGCCGGTCGCCTGCCCGGCGTGCGGCCCGCACCTGTGGGCGGACGACGGGGCGAGGCGGACCACGGGCGACGAGGCGGCGATCGCGCTGGCCCAGCGGGTGCTCGCGGACGGGGGCACCGTGGCGGTCAAGGGCCTCGGCGGGTTCCACCTGGCGGTCCGGGCCGACCACGCGGCGGGGATCGCCAGGCTGCGTGCCCGCAAGCAGCGCCCCGACCGGCCGTTCGCCCTGATGGCCGGTTCACTGGACGCGGCCCGGCGGCTGGTCGAGCTCGACCCCGTCGAGGAGCAGCTGCTGACCGGCGTCGCCCGTCCCATCGTGCTGGCCCGCCGACGGTCGGATGCGCCCGTCGCCCAGGGCGTGGCGCCGGGGTCGGCCGAGCTCGGCGTCATGCTCGCGTACACCCCGCTGCACCACCTGCTGCTGCGCCCGGGACCGGCCGCCGTCCCGGTCGCCGACGTGCTCGTGATGACGAGCGCGAACCTGTCCGATGAGCCCCTGTGCTACCGCGACGAGGATGCCGGGCTGCTGCTGCGGCTGTCCGATCTCGTGCTGGGCCACGACCGCCCGATCGTCACCCCGTGCGACGACTCGGTGACCCGCGTGGTCGACGGTGAGCCGTACCCGGTGCGCCGCTCCCGTGGGTACGCGCCGCTCCCGGTGCGCCTGGACCGGGAGCTGCCCGCGACCTTTGCGGTCGGCGCCGAGCTGAAGAACACGGTGTGCGTGCTGGACGGTGCCGATGCGGTCTGCTCGCAGCACCTGGGTGACATGGCCGGCTGGGAGTCGCAGCAGACCCTCGCCGGCACCGCGGCGCACGTGCTGGCGCTCTACGAGGTCACCCCGACCCGGTGGGCCGCCGACACCCACCCGGCCTACCAGACCCGGGCCTGGGCCCACCGGTTCGCCGATGTGCCGCTCATCGAGGTCCAGCACCACCGGGCGCATGCGGCATCGCTGCTCGCCGAGAACCATCTGCTGGGCACCCCCGTGCTGGTGGCGTGCTTCGACGGCACCGGCTACGGCGACGACGGCGCCACCTGGGGCGGTGAGTGGCTGCTGGCCGGCGCGGACGTGCTCGACCGGGGTGGCGCCGCGATCGTGCGCCGCGCCAGCCTGCTCGAGGTGTCGATGGTGGGCGGCGACACCGCGGTGCGCGAGCCGTGGCGGCAGGCGCTCGCCCAGCTGCACCGGGCGGGGATCGCATGGTCGGACGACCTGCCCCCCGTCGCGCACGCCGACCCCCCGCTGCGGCGGATGCTGGCCGGCGCTCTCGACAGGTCGGTCGCCGCCGTGCCGACGACGTCGATGGGCCGGTTGTTCGATGCGGTCTCCGCCCTGCTCGGGGTCCGCCAGGTCATCACCTACGAGGCCCAGGCCGCCATCGAGCTCGAACAGCTCGCGGCCGGCGCGGCCCGCGGCGCACCGGTCGGCTGGGTCGGTGACGGCGCCGTCGCGGGTGCCGGCGGCTGGCGGCCGTCCGCCGGCCAGGACAGTCGACAGGCGGTGCTCGACCCGGCCCCGATGCTCACCGCGCTCGTCGAGGGGCTCCGGGCGGGCCGGCAACCGGCCGACCTCGCGCTAGGGTTCCACGTCTGGGTGGCGCGGGCGGTGCTGGCCGCAGCCCTCGACACCCGGGCGGCGACCGGCGTCGACCACGTCGGTCTGACCGGCGGTGTCTTCGCCAACGTCCTGCTCCTGCGCGGCTGCACGGCACTGCTGCGTGAGGCAGGGTTCCAGGTGGTTCGCCACCGGCTCGTCCCGTGCAACGACGGCGGGCTCAGTCTCGGACAGGCCGTGCTGGCGGCCGCCGACGGAAGGGAGTGATCACCATGTGTCTGGGGATCCCCGGCAAGGTCGTCCGCATCTGGGACGACCGCGGCACA
>JAHIJU010000302.1 GCA_018898235.1 Actinomycetota bacterium
CCGGATGCGCTCCGAACGACTGCTTGGGGCCGCCCGGCTGCTCAAAGACACCGCTCGCGTCCACGCGCGGCTCGGTCGCCTGCTGATGGAAACGCGCGCGAGCGGCCGCGACCCGCTGCGCGCGCGGACGGACCTGCTCGCCGCCGCCCAGGGGCTCGACCCGTACGCCGCGGCCGATGAGGGCTGGCAGGCCCAGAGCCTGGTGCTGCTGCTCAGGTCGATGGTGGTGGACCTGCTGCAGGTCGCGGGGGCGGACCCGGGCCAGGCCCGTGCGGTGCTGCCCGAGCTGTGAGCCCGCCCGCCGGCGGTCGGGGCGCCGTCGGGCGCAGGACGCTCGACGGCTCGGCAACGTCCGGTGCCACCGCATAGGCTTCGCCGCGTGATCGCGATCTTGCAGGTGTGGCTCTTCCTGGCCTTCTACGCGGCGATCTTCGCCCTGTGCGTGTGGGCGCTGGTCGACTGCCTGCGGCGCCCGACGGCTGCGTTCGTCTCGGCGGGCAAGCGCACCAAGGGGCTGTGGACCGCCGTGCTCGCGGTGGCCGCGGTGGTCTCGTTCATCGCCGTGCCGATCCCGGGTGGGTACTCCCTGGGCGGCGGCACCTTCGGCTTCCTGTCGCTGCTCGCGGCCGTGGCCGCCGTCGTCTACCTGGTCGACGTACGGCCGGCCGTGCAGCCGTACTCGCGGCGCAAGGGGCCGCGCGGCCCGAGCTCCGGCTGGTGAGAGCGGTCGTTCAGCGGGCCACCCGGGCGCAGGTCCGGGTGGCCGACGAGGTGGTCGGTGAGCTCACGGGCGCCGGTCTGGTGGTGCTGGTCGGGGTGACACCCGGCGATGGTCCGGCCCAGGTGGAGCATCTGGCGCGCAAGGTCGCCGAGCTGCGGATCCTGCGGGACGAGCGCTCGGCCGTGGACGTCGGCGCCGGGGTGCTCGTGATCAGCCAGTTCACGCTGTACGCCGACACCCGCAAGGGGCGGCGGCCGACCTGGAACCAGGCGGCGCCGGGGTCGGTGGCCGAACCGCTGGTGGACGCCTTCGTCGAGGCGCTGCGGACGCGGGGGCTGCCCGTCTCCACCGGCCGGTTCGGTGCCGACATGCAGGTCGAGCTGGTCAACGACGGTCCGGTGACGATCCTGCTGGAGTCGGTGCCCGACTGAGCCTCAGCGGGCCGCCGGCAGCTCCAGGTCCTGCTCGGCGCAGCCGCAGGTGACCCCGTACTCGATGTCGCAGTCCAGGACCACGTGCCGCACCGGCCGACCGGGGTCGTTGGTGCGTTCGATGAGCAGCTGCAGGGCGCGGGCGGCCATCGTGGGCACCGGCAGCACCGCCTTGGTCGGCGAGGGGCCGACCGAGCTGTGCTCGCCGATCGCGTCGAAGGTGACGACGGCGACGTCGCGCGGTACCCGCAGGCCGAGGCGCGACAGGGCCGTCATCACGCCGGACATCATCCGGTTCCCGGTGGCGAGCACCCCGAACGGCGGCGTGAGCGTGCGGAAGAGCTGGAGCGCCCCGGCGGCCGCTTCGTCCTGCGACCCGTGCCCGAGGGAGACGGCCGACTCGACGCCGGCGGCCGCGACCGCGTCGGCGAACCCGAGCTGACGGTCGTGCACCGAGGAGATCGCGGGCTCACCGGACACGAGCGCGAGCCGCTGCAGCCGGTGGTGGCCGATGAGGTGCTCGGTGAGCGTGCGCGCCGCCTCCCGGTTGCTCACCAGGACCTGGTCGGCCACCTCGGCGAGTCCTTCGGTGGTGCGGTCGAGCACGACGACGGGGATGCGCCGGGCGAGGTCGGTCAGGCCGGGAGCGCCGGTCGGCAGCACGATGAGCCCGTCCACCCGCTGCTGGCGCATGAGGCGCAGGTAGCGCTCCTCCTTCTCGGGCAGCTCGTCGGAGATGCCGAGCAGCAGCGCCTGACCGGTGCTGGACAGGCGCCGCTCGAGGTGGTGGGTGAGGCCCGCGAAGAACCCGTTGCGCACATCGGGGATGATCAGCCCGAGGTAGCCCGAACGGTTGGTGCGCAGCACCCGGGCCCGGCTGTCGGCGATGTAGCCGAGCTCGGAGGCCGCGGCGCGGACCCGGGTGCGCATCTGCTCGGTGACGTACGGCTCGTCGTTGAGGACCCGCGACACCGTCTTGATCGAGACGCCGGCGGCCTTGGCGATGTCGACGAGGCGCGCCGGCCGCAGGAACCCGGCGCCCTCGTCCCCCTGCGGGTCACTCCCCCTCATGACCCGCAAGGGTAGTCACCGGCCTCGGGCCGCCCCTCCTCATCGGGCGACGAAGGGCGCGACCTGGATCTCGGCGGCGTGCCCGGCCTGGCCGAACACGGCCATCCGCTCGGCGACCATGTCGGTCATCGCGACCCGTCCGGCACGGTTCGCCGGTGCCGGGTCGGCCGAGAGCCGATCGGTGTCCAGGTAGGTGCGCAGCGCCGCCATGTAGGCCATGTGGGAGTCCATGCCCTGGTTGATCTTGGTGACGCCGAGCTTGGTCGAGCGGGCCTTCTCGTCCTCGGGGACGCCCCAGGACTCGGGCAGCGCCCCGCCGTGGGCGTTGATCGTGGCGCGCAGGTCGGCCGGCAGCGAGGACGAGCCGTGCATCACCAGGTGGGTGCCGGGGACCCGTGCGGCGATGGTCGAGATGAGGTCCATGTGCAGCACGGTGCCGTCGGGCGGGCTGGTGAACTTGTAGGCGCCGTGCGACGTGCCGATTGCCACCGCGAGCGCGTCGACGCCGGTGCGGGCGACGAAGTCGGCGGCCTGGTCCGGGTCGGCGAGGATGATCTCCTTGAGCGTCCCGCCGCCGTCCTCGGAGCCGCCGATGGTGCCGAGCTCGCCCTCGACGGAGACGCCGCGTGCGTGTGCGTACGCGACCACCTCCGCGGTGACGGCGACGTTGGCGTCGAAGCTGGACGGCTGGTGGGTCACCGGGTCGAGCGACCCGTCGATCATGACCGAGGAGAAGCCCGCGTCGATCGCCCGCCGGCAGGTGTCCGCGTCGGGCCCGTGGTCCAGGTGCACGACGACCGGCACCTGCGGGTAGTGCGCGACGGAGCGCAGCAGCAGGTCCCAGTACAGGTCGTCGGACCCGAACGCCGACGCACCGGCGATCGTCTGCACGATGACGGGTGAGCTGGTGCGGGCGGCGGCGTCGAGCACGGCCTCGACCTGGACCAGGTCGGTGACGTTGAAGGCGCCGATCCCGTAGCCGCCGCTGCGGGCGGCGTCGAGGGCCTGGCGAAGTGTGACGAGCGGCATGGGAGCTCCTGGTCTTGGCATCACTGACAACGTTGTCCAGACTAGACCACGAACGCCGACGCCGTCACGCTGATCGGCGACCGACCGTGAGGAGCAGCAATGGGGCGCACCGGTGCCAGAGCCGATGAGGTGGTGCTCGGGGTCGACCTCGGCAGCTCCCGGATCAAGGTCGGGGCCTATGCCCGCGACGGCAGCCAGGTGGCACTGGTCGGGGTGCCGACCCCCATCCGGCGCGCCGCAGGACAGCTCGACTTCCCCGTGCTGGACATGCTCGCGGCCGTCGACCGGGCGGTGCGCGACCTGGGGCTCGATCGACCGGTGCGCGGCGTCGGGATCGGGGCGATGGGCGAGGTGGGCACCCTCCTCACCCACGACGGGCTCGCTGACCTGCAGTTTCCTGCCTGGTACGACGAGCGCGGAGCCGACGAGGTCGCGGCGGTCGCCCGTGAGATCGGGACCCGGCGGCTGGCCGGGCTGACCGGCGGACACGTGCGCACGACCTCGACGCTCGCCAAGCTGGCCTGGTTGCGCGCGACCGGGACCGAGCTGCGGGGCACCTTCCTGGGCCTGGCCGGCGCGGTCTGCTGGCGGTTGACCGGTGCTGTCGTGCAGGAGGGGTCGCTGGCCGTCACGAGCGGGGGCTTCGACCCGTTGCGCGGCTGCGACCTGCCGGAGGTGTGGGCGTCCGCGGGGCTGGGCGACATCGGCCGGCCCGCGGTGCAACCCGTGGGCGGCTCCTCCGTGGCCGGCGGTCCCGTGGCCCGGACCTGGGGCCTGGTCGAGCAGGCGCGGGTCGTGGTCGCGGGGCACGACCACCTCGTGGCGGCCGTCGGCGCGGGGGTGGGGGTGCACGAGGTGGCCGACTCGCTCGGTACCGGCGAGCCGGTGCTCGCCGTGGTCGGTCGCGGGCGGGTGCGGGAGGCCGGCGAGGTCGCCGACCTCGTGGACCAAGGGTTCACCGTCGAGTCCTGGCCGCCCACCGGCGATCTCACGGTTGCCTGGGAGGGTCTGCGTCCCGGACTTGCGATGGACACGTTCTTGCAGGTCAGCGACCTTTCTCGGCAGCAGCTCGACGATGCGGCACCGGCGCCGGGCCAGGTCGTGCCGCTGGACGACGCGGCCGTGGTGGCGCTCGAGCGCGGTGAGCCGGGGGCAGTCCCGTCCGGCCCGACGGGCTGGGCGGCGCTCGTCGACGCCTACGCCCGCCGGGCCCGGGACGGTGAGCTGGCGGTGCGGGCGGCCTCCGGTGCGTCCGGGCCGGTCGTGCTCACGGGGGGTGGGACCCGGTCGCGGCGCTGGGTCGAGGCCAAGGTGGCGCTGCTCGAGGGACCGGGTGTGCTGGTCCGCACGCAGGAGACCGCGGCACGCGGTGCGGCGGCGATGGCGGGTGTCGCGGTCGGGTGGTGGTCCGCGGCCGAGCTGATGCCCGGTCTCGACCGTATGACAACGGACAAGCCAGGCCGGAAAGCAACGGACTTTCGGTAACGATTCGGTCACCTGCGACAGGGGACTAGACAACGATGTCAGGTCTCGCTCACGATGGCACCGGACGCGGCCCCCCGGTGCGGCACTGCCCGGGGGCCCGCGTGTCCCGGATCACTCAACGATGAGAGGAACCACCATGAAGACACGCTCGTACCGGCAGGGTCGAGCGCTCGTGCCTCTGGCCGCGGCCACGTTGGCACTGGGCCTGGCAGGGTGCAGCACGGGGTCGACACCCGCCGCCAGCTCGTCGGCGAGCGCCGCCGGCACCGGCACGCTCAAGGTCGCCATGGTGACCAAGCCGTTGGACAACGTGTACTTCGGCTCGATGGTCACCGGGGCGCAGGCCGCCGCGAAGGACCTGGGCGTCGACCTGCAGGTGGTCGCGGCCCAGAACGTGAGCGATGACACCGGCCAGGCCTCGAAGCTGTCGTCCCTCGTCTCC
>JAHIJU010000029.1 GCA_018898235.1 Actinomycetota bacterium
CAGCACCGAGGTCGCCAGACCGTCCCGGAGCCGGACCTCCAGCAGCACCCGCTCGAGGGACCGGGTCGGCGCATCGAGCACCTCGCGGCCGGCCGCCGGGCTCCGACCTGCCGCGATCGCCTCGGCGTAGGCGCGTGGGTGCTTGACGTTCCACCAGCGCACGCCGCCCACATGGCTGTGGGCGCCCGGACCGATCCCCCACCAGTCGTCCCCCCGCCAGTACGCCAGGTTGTGCCGGCACGCGTCATCGGGCGTCGCGGCCCAGTTGCTCAGCTCGTACCAGTCCAGCCCGGCCGCGGCGAGCGTCTCGTCGGCCAGCTCGTACATCGCGGCCTGGGTGTCGGGGTCGGGCATCGCGAGCGTCCCGCGGCGTACCTGCGCCCCCATCGCCGTCCCCGGCTCGACGACCAGCGCATAGGCGGACACATGCTCGACGCCCGTGGCCACCGCAGCCTCGATCGAGGTGGCCCAGTCCGCCACCGACTCCCCCGGCGTGCCGTAGATCAGGTCGAGGGAGGTGCGCAGCCCGGCCCGGCGGGCCCACTGAACGGCCTGCGGCACCCGCTCCGGGGTATGCGTGCGCTCCAGGGTGGCCAGCACGTGCGGCACGGCCGACTGCATCCCGAACGAGACCCGGGTGAACCCGGCCTGCGCGAGCGCCGCCAGCGAGTCGGCGGTCACCGAGTCGGGGTTCGCCTCGGTCGTGACCTCGGCATCGGCGGCCAGGCCCCAGGTCCGACGCACTGCGTCGAGCATGGCGGCCAGGTCGTCCACCGGCAGCAGCGTCGGCGTCCCCCCACCGAAGAACACCGTGGAGACCGGTCGCCGCGGCAGCCCGGCGCGGTCGAGGACCTGCCCGGCGAGCGCGACCTCGGCCTGTGCCGTGGCGGCGTAGGAGGCCTGGCTGGCACCGCCCCCCAGCTCGGTCGCGGTGTAGGTGTTGAAGTCGCAGTACCCGCAGCGCACCCGGCAGAACGGCACGTGCAGGTAGACCCCGAACGCCCGGTCGGCGGCGCCCTCACGCACGCTCGCCGGCAGGGCGCCGTCCACCGGTGCCGGATCGCCGTCGGGCAGGGCCGGGCTCACCCGCGCGGACCCATGACGACGGGCCTCATCGGGCGACGCTCACTTCTTCTTGGCGTCCTTCGCGGGGGCGGCGTCGGAGGACAGCGCCGCGATGAAGGCCTCCTGCGGGACGTCGACCCGGCCGATGGTCTTCATCCGCTTCTTGCCCTCCTTCTGCTTCTCCAGCAGCTTGCGCTTACGGCTGATGTCACCGCCGTAGCACTTGGCGAGCACGTCCTTGCGCATGGCCCGGATCGTCTCGCGGGCGATCACCCGGGCGCCGATGGCGGCCTGGATGGGCACCTCGAACTGCTGGCGCGGGATGAGCTCACGCAGCTTGCCGGTCATCCGCACGCCGTAGTCGTAGGCCTTGTCCCGGTGCACGATGGCGCTGAAGGCATCCACCTGCTCGCCCTGCAGCAGGATGTCCACCTTGACCAGGTCGGCCGCCTGCTCGCCCTGCGGCTCGTAGTCCAGGCTCGCGTACCCGCGGGTGCGCGACTTGAGCTGGTCGAAGAAGTCGAACACGATCTCGGCCAGCGGCATGACGTACCGCAGCTCGACGCGTTCGGCCGACAGGTAGTCCATCCCCTGCATATCGCCGCGACGCTGCTGGCACAGCTCCATGACGGTTCCCACGAACTCGGTCGGCAGCAGGATCGTCGCCTTGACCACCGGTTCGCGGACCTCACGGATCTTGCCCGCGGGGAACTCGCTGGGGTTGGTGACCCGGACCTCGCTGCGGTCCTCCAGGCTCACGTCGTACTCGACGTTCGGGGCGGTCGAGATCAGGCCGAGGCCGAACTCGCGCTCCAGCCGTTCGCGCACGATCTCCAGGTGCAGCAGGCCGAGGAACCCGACGCGGAACCCGAAGCCGAGCGCCACCGAGGTCTCGGGCTCGTAGACCAGCGCCGCGTCGTTGAGCTTGAGCCGGTCGAGCGCATCACGCAGCACCGGGTAGTCGGTGCCGTCGATCGGGTAGAGGCCGGAGAACACCATCGGCTTGGGGTCCGAGTACCCGCCCAACGCCTCGGTCGCCGGCCTCGCGGCGTCGGTCACGGTGTCGCCGACCTTGGACTGGCGCACGTCCTTCACGCCGGTGATGAGGTACCCGACCTCACCCACGCCCAGCCCGCCGGTCGACACCGGCTCGGGGGACACCACACCGATCTCGAGCAGCTCGTGGGTCGCCCGGGTCGACATCATCACGATCCGCTCACGCGCGCTCAGCGCACCGTCGATCACCCGCACGTACGTGACCACGCCGCGGTAGGTGTCGTAGACGGAGTCGAAGATCATCGCCCGGCTCGGGGCCGACGGGTCGCCGACGGGGGGCGGCACGAGCTCGACGATCCGGTCCAGCAGCGGGACCACCCCGACCCCGGTCTTGGCCGAGATGCGCAGCACCGAATCGGGCTCGACCCCGAGCAGGTTGGCGATCTCCTCGGCGTACTTCTCCGGCTGCGCCGCCGGCAGGTCGATCTTGTTGAGCACCGGGATCACGACGAGGTCGCCCTCGAGCGCCAGGTACAGGTTCGCCAGCGTCTGGGCCTCGATGCCCTGCGCAGCGTCCACCAGCAGGACGGCCCCCTCGCACGCGGCCAGGGAACGGGAGACCTCATAGGTGAAGTCGACGTGCCCGGGGGTGTCGATCATGTTGAGCGCGTACGGCGTCCCGTCCAGCTCCCACGGCATGCGGACGGCCTGCGACTTGATGGTGATGCCGCGCTCGCGCTCGATGTCCATCCGGTCCAGGTACTGGGCCCGCATCGCGCGGGGATCGACCACACCCGTGGCCTGCAGCATGCGGTCGGCCAGGGTCGACTTGCCGTGGTCGATGTGCGCGATGATCGAGAAGTTGCGCAACAGCTCCGGCGGCGTGGCCGCCGGTGCGATGCGCGCCGTGGCGGACGGACCAGGGATCGGGGACAACGACGTGGCTCCGCAAGGTCGGGGGTGGCCCACGCCGGGCTCGGGGGGCGCCACCATGGTCCCATGAACGCACCCGATGGCGTCGCGGCCGATCTGACCACGCTCGCGCGCCTGCAGGAGGCCTTCGCCTCCACGATCCCCCGGGTCGATCCGACGACCGCGGTGCCGTGGTGCGGCGACTGGTCGGTGGCCGACCTCGTCGAGCACCTCGCCCAGGTGCACCACTGGGCCGCGGGGCAGGCCACCGCTCGCGAGGTCGAGCCGGTGGACTGGTCGGCGGACGATGCCGCGGACGGCTACCGCCGGACGGCGGCCGAGGTGCACACCACCTTGTCGACGACCCCGCCGGACGCCCCCGCGTGGACCCTCGACCTGAGCGGACGGTCGGGGTTCTGGCACCGTCGGCAGGTGCACGAGACCCTCGTCCACCTGTGGGACCTGCGGACGGCGGGCGGGCTCAGCCTCGACCAACCCGCCGCCCTGTGGGCGGACACCGTCGACGAGGTGGTGACCGTGATGGCGCCACGCCAGGTACGGCTGGGACGCGCGAGCTGGCCGACCCGGACCGTCGCGCTGGTCTGCGACGACGCCGACGGGGCCTGGACGCTGCCGGCCACCGACGTCGGCTCCCCGGCCGTCACGGTCCAGGGGCCGGCAGCGAGCCTGGCCCTCCTGCTGTGGGGCCGCGTCGGCCCGGACGACGCCTCGCTGCAGGTGGTCGGCGACCGCGCGGCGCTGCTCGACGCGCTCGGCCGCCGGCTCACCCCGTGAGCCCGGCACGCGGGGTCCCGGGGCGTCACGCCTCGCGGGTGATCTGCACCTGCGCCTTGAGCTCGGCCGCGCCCGCCCCGGCGTAGATCCCGCGCAGCGGCGCGACGTCGTCGTAGCAGCGACCACGCCCGAGGACGACGTGGTGCGCGCCCACGGGCGCCGAGTTCGTCGGGTCGTAGGCGTACCACTGGCCGACCCACCACTCGACCCACGCGTGCGACTCCCCCGAGACCGTCTCACCGATCGCAGAGTCCGGCACCGGATGCAGGTAGCCGGAGACGTACCTGGCCGGTATCCCGACGGAGTGCAGGGCCCCGACCACCAGGTGCGCGATGTCCTGGCAGACGCCCGCCCGGGCCGCCCACGCCTCACCGGCCGGCGTGTGCACGCTGGTGACGCCCGGGATGTAGCGGATCTGCTCGCGCAGCGCGTGGCAGATCGCCGCGGCGGCCTCCTGCGGTCCCAGCTCGCCGGCGGCCTCGACCGCCAGGGCGACCACGTCGTCCGGCACGACCGTCGTGGCCGTATCCGACAGGTCCTCGGCGAGTGCGTCGCGCACCGACTCCGACCGCAGGACGTCCCAACCCGCAGGGGCGATCAGCTCCCCGGCGTCGGCGACCTCGACCAGGTGCTCGGCCGTGATGAGCAGCGACTGGTGGGGGGCCAGCACCTCGAACACGGTGACCGCCGTTCCCCAGTAGTCCTGGTAGTGGGTGCTCCACGTCTGCGGCTGCACCGTCAGCCGGGTCGACAGCACGGTCTGCCCCGCCTCGCTCACCGGCGTCATCCGGGCCTCGTTGTACGACGCGGCCACCGGCACCGCGTACCGGAAGCTCGTCGTGTGCACCACCCGCAACCGCGTCGTCATGACCGCCGGACCTGCGGACCTCTCGTTCACAGCGCCTCACCCACCCACTGCGCGGGTGACCCCGACGGGAAGTAGCGTCCACGGACCGCGTCCGAGGCCGCCGCGCACGCCCGCTGCACCTGTTCCATCTCCATCGGCAGCTCGTCGAGGATGACCGCCAGCGGTCGGTACTCGAGCGAGGTGCGGGCCAGTCCGATGTGGCGTCGGGCGTCGTCGATCCCGGCCCGGTCGGCCACCGGCTCGATCCCCGTCAGGCAGGCCTCGGCGTCGTTGAGCGCGTGCACCACCGACCGCGGGAACAGCCGGTCCAGGAGCAGGAACCCGGCCGCGCGCTCATCC
This sequence comes from Actinomycetota bacterium, assembly GCA_018898235.1. Lineage (GTDB taxonomy): Bacteria > Actinomycetota > Actinomycetes > Actinomycetales > Cellulomonadaceae > Cellulomonas. The sequence goes on from JAHIJU010000029.1 coordinate 4,976, forward strand.
GAGGCCGTCCCGCGGTAGGTCCGCAGGAACGCCTCGTGCGCACCGCACGAACGCAGGAACGTCACCCAGCTCGGGCCTCCCGAACCGGCCAGCGCGCGCGTGGTCAGCAGCCGCGCCGTCATGTCGGCCCGCTCCATCGAGCGCCCCAGCACCAGGAAGTTCCAGGTCTCGTCGCGCGAGATGGTGGAGTCGACGATCCCGGCGACGACCGCGGCCCGCTCCCGGACCCAGACGAAGAAGTCGTGGGTCCTGGTGGTCGCCATCTGCGCCGGCATCTGGTTCCAGGTGGCGTTGAGCGCCTCCCACAGCTCGGTCGAGATGATCTCGCGGGCCCGTCGTGCGTTCTCCCGCGCCGCGGTGAGGGCCCCGGCGATCGAGGACGGCGAGTAGCGGTCGTAGGCGAGCATGTCGAGCACGTACGCCCGACCCACCGGGACCGAGGAGGCAGGGGCCGGTCGGTTCATCACCGACAGCAGCGACCGGCAGGCGAGGTCCTCCTCCGCCCACGGGTCCTC
>JAHIJU010000030.1 GCA_018898235.1 Actinomycetota bacterium
CACCCCAGCCCCCGTCCCGCACGATGGCGCCCGCACCGTCGGCGGCCCGGCGCCCGTGTGGCGCACCGCCGGACGTGGCCTTGCCACCATCTGGTCGGTGCCCAAGGCACGGGTCGGTCTGCTGATCCTCGCGACCTTCGTGCTGGCCGCGGTGTTCGCGCCGCTGGTGGCGCCCTACGGCGCGAGCGACAACAGCTTCGGGCGCAACCAGGGTTCCAGCGCGGCGCACTGGCTCGGCACCACCGCGGCCGGCGAGGACGTGCTCTCCCAGGTCATCTTCGGGGCGCGGGTCTCGGTGGTCGTCGGATTCGTCGCCGGGGCGTTGGCCACGCTCGTCGCGGTGCTGGTCGGGCTGTCCTGGGGGTACACCCGCGGGTTCCTGGCCGATGTCGCGAACTTCGTGGTCAACCTGTTCCTGGTGATCCCGGCCCTGCCGCTGATGATCGTCATCGCGACGTACCTGCAGAACTCGGGGCTGGCGATGATCTCCATCGTCATCGCGATCACCGGCTGGGCGTGGGGTGCGCGCGTGCTGCGCTCGCAGACCCAGTCGCTGCGCGGCCGGGACTTCGTGACGGCGGCGCAGTTCAGCGGCGACGGGTCCTGGCGCATCGTGTTCCGGGAGATCCTGCCGAACATGACCTCCCTCATCACGGGGAGCTACTTCGGGGCCGCGACCGCCGCGATCCTCGCCGAGTCGGGGCTCTCGTTCCTCGGCATCGGGGACACCACGGTCGTCAGCTGGGGCTCGATGCTCTTCTGGGCGCAGAACTCCAGCGCTCTGCTCACCGGGCAGTGGCTGCTGCTGCTGGCGCCCGGTCTGTGCATCGCCCTGCTGGCCACCTCGCTCACGCTCATCAACTTCGGCGTCGACGGGTTGTCCAACCCGCGCCTGCGGGAAGGGAAGGGGCGATGAGCCTCCTCGAGGTCACCGACCTGTCGGTCGTCTACGAGCCCAAGGGTGGCGAGCCGACGTACGCCGTCAAGGACGTCTCCTTCGGCCTCGAACGCGGGGAGTTCGTCGGGCTGGTGGGCGAGTCCGGGTCCGGGAAGTCGACTCTCGGCTTCGCGATCACCCGGCTGTCCAAGCCGCCGGCGCGGATCGCGGCGGGGCGGATCGTGGTGGCCGGACGCGACATCGCGGGCCTGGCCGACGAGGAGCTGCGCCGTCAGCGGCAGGGCGGCTTCGCCATGGTGCTGCAGTCGGGGATGAACGCGCTCAACCCGGTGCGCACCGTCCGGCACCACTTCTTCGACATCTTCGCGGCGCACGGTCACGTCGACCGGCGTCGGCGCGAGGCGCGGGCGCGTGAGCTCATCGGCAAGGTCGAGCTGGTGGCCGGGGTGCTCGACCGCTACCCGGGCGAGCTGTCCGGCGGGATGCGTCAGCGGGTGTCGATCGCGCTCGCGCTGTCCCTCGAACCCCAGCTCAGGGTGTTCGACGAGCCGACCACGGCCCTCGACGTGCTGGTGCAGCACGCCGTCATGGGCACCATCCGCGAGCTGCAGCGCGAGGAGGGTTTCACGGCCCTGCTCATCAGCCACGACCTCGGGGTGGTGCTGGAGTCGACCTCGCGGGTCATGGTGATGCACGAGGGACAGATCGTCGAGGACGGGTCCGCGCGTCAGATTCTGAGCGCCCCGGCGCACCCGTACACCCAGATGCTGCTGTCGCACTACGCCGACCCGCGGGCCGAGGTGGTCGAGCTGCCGGGGCTGGCGGTGCGTGGCGGCACCATCCAGACAGCGAGCACGCAGGTCACCGCCGGGCAGGTCGACGCCGCCGGTGCGCCCGCACCGTCCGCCGTGCGCACGGGGGTCAGCCGGAGCCTGGCCCGGGAGCCCGTCGTGATCGACCACCTGTCGAAGGTGTACCCGCCGCCGCGGCGGGGGCAGGCCCGGGTGGTCGCCGTCGACGACGTGTCGTTCCGGCTCGAACCCGGGCAGTCGATGGCGCTCGTCGGCCAGTCCGGCTCCGGCAAGAGCACGATCGCCAAGCTCGTCACGGGTGTCGAGCGGCCGACGTCAGGCACCGTGCACGTCGGTGACCTGCAGGTCGACCGACTGCGTCGGGGCGCGCTGCGTGACCTGCGCCGTCAGGTCCAGATGGTCTTCCAGGACCCGTACTCGGCGCTCAACCCGCTGCACAGCGTCGAGTACACGCTCACCCGGCCGGTGGTGAACTTCTCCGGGCTGCGCGGCCGCGAGGCCCGAGCGCGGGTGCTCGACCTGCTCGACCTGGTTGGGTTGAACCCGGTGGAGCAGTTCGCGGCCAAGCTGCCGCACCAGCTGTCCGGGGGTCAGCGTCAGCGGGTGGTCATCGCCCGGGCGCTGGCCTGCGACCCCCAGGTGCTCATCGCCGACGAACCGGTGTCGATGCTCGACGTGTCGCTGCGCGCCGGGGTGCTGGCGCTCCTGGAGGACCTGCGGGTCCAGCTCGGGATGTCGATGCTCTACATCACCCATGACCTGCTGTCGGCCCGCGTGGTCACCGACCGGATCATGGTGCTGCACGAGGGCCGCGTGGTGGAGTCGGGCGAGACGGCGCAGGTGCTGCGCTTCCCGACCGACCCCTACACCGTCGCGCTGCTCGACGCCGTCCCGCAGCCGGGCCGGGCCGGGGGTGCGGCATGACGGTGCGACCCGGGGTGCCCTTCGGCCCGCTGCCGCTGCCGGACGGTGTGCAGCCGCTCGTCCTCGATGCCGCGGTCGGTCCGCTCACCGCGCTGCGCGCCCGTCCGTCCGGTCCGGTGCGGGGGGTCGCGCTCCTGGTCCCCGGGTTCACCGGGTCCAAGGAGGACTTCCGGCTCGTGCTGCCGCTGCTGGCCGCGCACGGCTGGGACGCCTGGGCCTACTCCCAGCGTGGGCAGGTCGACTCGGCGGCGCCCGTCGGGGTCGAGGCCTACCGGGCCCGGGACTTCGCCGCCGATGCGGTGGAGGTGGCGCGGATCGTCGCCGATGCGGCCGGTGCCCGGTCGGTGCACCTGCTGGGGCACAGCTTCGGCGGGACGGTGGCCCAGCACGCGGCCGTGCTCGACCCGACGGCCTTCACCAGCCTCACGCTGCTGTGCTCCGGCCCGCACGGGTGGCCCGGGCGGGAGGACGAGCTGCGGGCGCGGCTGCTGGCCGCCGACGGGGTGGACCTGTGGCGGCTCGACAACCCCGACCGTGCGCAGCTGCCCGATGAGGCGTTGGCACCGTCCGACCTGTTCGCGCGCCAGCGGTGCGAGCTGACCGGCGCCGACCATCTGATCGGGGCGCTCGACGTGCTCGCCGACCCGACCGACACCACCGACGCCGTCGGCGCCACCGGACTGCCGGTGCTGGTGGTGCACGGCGAGGACGACGACGCCTGGCCGCAGGACTGGCAGCGGCGCTCGGCCGCACGGCTCGGTGCACCCCTGGTCGTGATCCCCGGTGCCGGGCACCTGCCCAACGAAGAGCAACCGATGGCGACCGCCGACGCCCTTGACGCCTTCTGGGCGTCCATCCCGAGACCCTGACCTGCGAGGACATCCCATGCTCCGCTTTCCCGACGGCTTCGCCTGGGGCTCGGCCACGGCCGCGCACCAGATCGAGGGCAACAACGTGAACTCCGACTGGTGGGAGCGCGAGCACGCTCCCGGCACCACGATCGCCGAGCCGAGCGGCGACGCCTGCGACTCGTACCACCGGTTCGCCCAGGACATGGCGATCCTGGCCGAGGCCGGACTGGGCACCTACCGGTTCTCGGTCGAGTGGGCGCGCATCGAACCGGAGAAGGGCTTCATCTCCCAGGCCGGCCTCGACCACTACCGGCGGATGGTGGACACCGCACGCGACCTGGGCATCGAGCCGATGGTCACGCTGCACCACTTCACGAACCCGCGCTGGTTCGCCCGCGAGGGCGGGTGGCTGGCCCCCGACGCCGTCGACCGGTTCACCCGGTACACGCAGGCGGTGCTGCCCGTGCTCGACGACGTGACCTGGGTCTGCACCATCAACGAGCCCAACATGGTCGCGATGTTCGCGGGTGACGACGCGACCGAGGGGGCGACCCTGCAGGCGTTCGGTCAGCCCGCGCCGAGCCGACGCGTCTCGCACGTGCTCGCGCAGGCGCACCGGGCGTCCCGCGAGGTGCTCGCGGGGGCCGACCACGCCATCCGCTCCGGCTGGACCGTGGCCACCCAGGACTTCCAGGCCGAGCCCGGTGCCGAGCAGGTGACCCGTGACTACGGGTACCCGCGCGACGCCTGGTTCCTGGAGCAGGCCGCCGGGGACGACTGGGTGGGCGTGCAGGCGTACACCCGCACGATCGTCGGCGCCGACGGTCCCCGGCCGATCGCCGAGGGGGCCGAACGCACCCTCACCGGCTGGGAGTACTACCCGCTCGCGCTGGCCGACGGCGTGCGGCTCGCCCACGAGATGGCACCCGGCACCCCCGTGTTCGTCACCGAGAACGGCATCGCGACCAGCGACGACGCCCGGCGCATCGACTACGTGCGCGAGTCGCTGACGGGGCTGCACCAGGTGATGGCCGAGGGCGTCGAGGTGCTCGGCTTCCTCTACTGGAGCCTGCTCGACAACTACGAGTGGGGGTCGTTCGCACCCACGTTCGGCCTGGTGGGCGTGGACCGCACCACCTTCGCCCGCACCGTGCGGCCGAGCGCCCGCTGGCTGGGCGAGGTCGCGCGGGCCAACGCCCTGACCGGCTGAGTCACCCGGCCGACCTGCCGGACCCACCTGCAGGTCTGCTGAACCTGTCCGCGACGACCGACCCTCTGGGACCTCCTTGTGACGAGCACCGTGCCGACCTCCGTCCTGCCCTCCTCCGGTGCCCGGGCGCCGAGGTTCACCGCCCCCGCCCCGACCGCCGGTGCGCTGGTGGCCGGCGACCTGCGCCTCGAGCTGACGCTGGACGGCGATCTGCGGGCGATCCGGTTCGGCGACCTGCTGGTGTCCCAGTACGTGCCCGGACCGCACGATGCGGCCACCGGTGGGCTGTGGCTGCGTCGCCACCGGGCGGGCCGCGTCGATGCGTTGGCCCTGGTCGGCGCCCGCTCGACCGCGCAGTTCGAGCTGTTCGACGGTGCGGCCCGCTGGGCGGGCAGCGGGCTCGGTGTGCGCTGGGTCGTCACGTTGGCCCCCGGCCCGGACGGCGACCTGTGGGTCTGGCGGGTCGAGGTGACGCCCGACGGCGCCGCCGAGACCGATCGGTGGGACCTGGTCGGGGCCCAGGACCTGGCGCTGGCCCCCGAGGGGGCGGCGTTGTCGAGCGAGCCGTACGTCTCCCAGTACCTTGCGCACCGCGCGGTCGACCTGCCCGACCTCGGCCGGGTGGTCGCCACCCGGCAGACGATGGCCTGCGCACCCGCGCTGCCGCTGGTCGTGACCGCCATCGCCGAGGGTGCCGTCGCGCACCTGACCGATGCGATCGACCTCTACTCGACGGCCGCCCGGCTCGACGGCCGGGCACGGCTGCTCGACCGCGCCGACTGGCCCGGCCGGACCACCCAGGACGAGCTGGCGATGCCCGTGCTGGTGACCGGACGCCGTGCGCTGACCGGACCTGTCACCTGGCACCTCGTGGGCGTCGTGTGCCGCGACCGGTCCGGCGACCTGGCCGCGGCGGCCGAGGTGGTGCTCGACCGCGTCGGCACGGCACTGGCCGCGGCCCAGGGCGCGGCCGGTGCGGCCGCCCGGGCGTTGGCGGTGCGCGCCGAGGAGCCGCCGGCCGAGCCCACCCGACCCGCCTCCCTGTTGCTGAGCGCCCCGTTGCTGGCCGGTGACCGGCTGCCCGACATCGAGCTCGTCGCACTGGGCGGGGGCAGCGTCACCCACCCCGAACGGGCGGTCGACGGATCGCTGCTCTCCTACTTCACGGCGCAGGCCACGCATGTCGTCTCCCGGTCCAAGGAGCTGGCGGTCGCCCGTTCGCACGGTCACGTCCTCAAGGCGGGCGATGACGTGACGCCGCGGGACGGGGTGCTGTCCGCGACCGTGTACGCCTGCGGGGTGTTCGCCTCGCACGTCGTGGTCGGCAACACGACGGCCAACCGGTTCCTGTCGGTGCAGCGCCACCACCTGAACCTGCTGCACTCGGCCGGGCTGCGGGTCCTGGTGCGGGTCGGTGGGGGCTGGCGGCTGCTGGGCCTGCCGTCCGCCCTGGTCATGGACCTGGGCGGGGTGCGATGGGTGTACCGCACGGGCGAGCTGGCGGTGGAGGTGACGACCACGGCCCGGGCGCACGACGGTGCCATCGAGGTGCGGGTACGCGCCGATCGGGAGGTGGACCTGCTCGTCACCGCCGATGTCGAGCTGGCCGGCGCGTGGGCGGCCGCACCCGCGCTCGACGGTCGGGCGCTCGTCGTCGTCCCCGACGAGGGCACGGACCCGGCGGTGCACTGCCCGGGGCTCACCTACGTGCTGGCCAGCCCGGACGGTGTCCTGGGCGACGACGGGCCGTTGTTCGCCGACGGGGCCGGGGGTGGGCCGTCCTTCGGTACGGGGGTGCTCACGGTCGCCGCCCCGGGCGCCCGCGAGGTGCGGGTGGTGCTCACCGGGTCCCTCGACGGCGCCGAGGAGGCGCTGGCCGCCGCGGCCCCGGTCGTGACAGCACCGCTCGATGTCGCCGCCGAGCTGGCCGGGCACCGCGAGACCGTCGCCGCGCTCACGCGCCATCTGCGCGTCGAGGGCGAGGGCCGGTTGGCCGAGCTCAACGTGCTGGTGCCGTGGTTCGCGCAGAACGCCCTCATCCACTTCCTCGTCCCGCACGGTCTCGAGCAGTACTCGGGTGCGGCGTGGGGGACGCGCGACGTCTGCCAGGGACCGCTCGAGCTGGCCCTGGCGTTCGACCACCCGGGCACGGCGCGTCAGATCCTGCTGCGGGTGCTCGCGCACCAGAACCCGGACGGCACGCTGCCGCAGTGGTTCATGTTCGACGCCTACCGCGAGCGCTACCAGGACGAGGCGCACGGTGACGTCGTCCTCTGGCCGCTCATGGCGCTGGTCGAGTACCTGGCAGCCACGGGTGACCTGACGGTGCTCGACGAGCAGGTGCCGTTCTGGGACGGCGCGCACCGACAGCCCGGGACGACGCCGGTGAGCGTCGCGGACCACCTGCGCGCCACGATGGCCTACGTCCGCTCGCACCGGGCACCGGGCACGGGGCTGCTGTCCTACGGCGAGGGCGACTGGGACGACACGCTCCAGCCCGCCCAGGCCTCGATGAGCGAGGAGATGGCCTCGTCGTGGACCGTCGCGCTGCTCTACCAGGCCACGCATGCGGGCGCCCGGCTGCTGGCCGGTTCGGCGCACGCCGACCTGGGTGCCGAGCTGGCCGCCGAGGCCGGGCAGGTGGCGCGGGAGTTCTCCGAGCGGTTGGTGATCGACGGCGTGCTCGCGGGGTACGTGGTGTTCGACCCCGAGGGCGCCTGGCCGGTGATCCACCCGGCCGACGGGCGCACCGGGCTGCACTACCGACTCATCCCGATGACCAGGGCGATCATCGCGGGGCTGTTCACCCCCGCCCAGGCTGCATCGCATGAGGCGCTGGTCACCGAGCACCTGCACTACCCGGACGGGGTGCGCCTGATGGACCGGCCGGCGCCCTATGCCGACGGTGTCACGAGGTTCTTCCGCCGCGGGGAGCAGGCCGCGAACATCGGACGTGAGATCGGGCTCATGTACACCCATGCGCACATCCGGTACGTCGAGGCGCTCGCGGCCCTCGGACGCGACCAGGTGGTGACCGAGCTGCTGCGGATCAGCCCGGTGGGTCAGCACGAGCGGCTGGCCACGAGCCTGCCGCGGCAGCGCAACTGCTACTTCTCCTCCTCGGACGCCGACTTCCCGGACCGGTACACGGCCGCGGCCCAGTGGGACCGTCTGCGGGCGGGCTCCGACGACCCGGTGGGCGTCCGCGGGGGCTGGCGGGTGTACTCCTCCGGGCCCGGGATCTACCTGCGCCAGGTGATGCAGGGTGCCCTGGGGCTGACGGTGCACGCCGGTGGCCTGCTGGTGGACCCGGTGCTCGCGACCGTGGACGACGGCACCGTCGTGCACGTCGACCTGCTGGGGGAACCGCGGACCGTGCGCTACCACGTGGGTGCGGGCGATGCGCGGGTCACGGTGATCGGCGACGGCCGCCCACTGCCCGGTACGCAGCAGGCTGTGCCGTACCGCTCGGGCGGGCTCCTCATCGAGGCGTCGGCGCTCAGCGGGGTGCGGGTGCTCGACGTGTACGTCGGCGCGGACCGGAGCACGCTGCGGCGCTGACCCGGACCGGGCCCCGATCGCTCCGCCGGAGCACCTCGGCCTGGCCGGGAGCCGCCACGACGACGGCACCCGGCCAGGCCGGCCCCCTCAGGACGAGGCCGCCCCCACCAGCGTGCCCGGCCGCTGCTCCGGGACGGTGTCGTCGCCTGCGCGAACCACCGTGCCGCTGCGGCCCTGCATCGCCAGCGGAGCCTTCTCCAGCGAGCAGATCACCGCGGTGCGACCCGGTCCGCTGGCGGCGAACTGCATGGCCGCCTGGACCTTGGGCAGCATCGACCCGGCGCCGAACTGGCCCTCGTCGACGTACCGCTGGGCGGTGGCCAGGTCCAGCCGGTCCAGGTCACGCTGGTCCGGGGTGCCGAACCCGATCGCGACCCGGTCCACGGCGGTGAGGATGAACAGGTAGTCCGCCCCCACCACCTCGGCCAGCTTCGCCGAGGCGAAGTCCTTGTCGATGACCGCCGGGACCCCGTGCAGGTCACCGGCCTCGTCGCGCACCACCGGCACCCCGCCCCCGCCGCACGCGACCACGATGAACTCGTGGTCGAGCAGGTTGAGGATCGAGTCGCGTTCGACGATACCCACCGGCCGCGGTGAGGCGACGACCCGCCGCCAACCCCGTCCGGCGTCCTCGACCATCACCAGGTCGGGGTTCGCGTCGGTCATCGCCTTCGCGGTGGCCTCGTCGTAGAACCCGCCGATCGGCTTGGTCGGCCGGGCGAACGCCGGGTCGTCGGCCGCGACCTCCACCTGGGTGACCACCGAGGCGACGTGCCACGGCATGCCGACCCGGTGCAGCTCCTTGGCCAGGCCCTGCTGCAGGTGGTAGCCGATGTAGCCCTGGCTCATGGCCGTGCACTCGGGCAGGTCCATCGCGCTGACCTTGTCAGTGTGCTGGGACGCCACCTCGAAGGCCAGGGAGATGGCCCCGACCTGCGGGCCGTTGCCGTGGGACACGATGATCTCGTGACCCTGGGCAATGAGGCCGACCAGTGACGGGGTCGCCTCTTCGATCCGCGCGCGCTGCTCGTACGCGCTGCTCCCCAGGGCGTTGCCGCCCAGGGCGATGACGATGCGGGACATTCAGAGGATCCCGGCCAGGACGTGCTCGAGCTCGAGCCTGGCGTCGTCGACCTTGACCGGGTTGACGATCTCCGGGCGCAGGAAGTAGACGAGCAGCGCACGCTGGGCAGTCAGGCGGTTGCCGGCCTCGTCGAACGCGAGCGAGACCGCCGAGTCAAGCACCTCGTCCGTGACCTCCTCGCCCCGGGTCGCGGGCAGGCAGTGCATGAACTTCGCGCCCTCGCCGGCCAGGGCCATGAGCTCGGCGTTCACCTGGTACTTCGGCATGAACACGGCGAGCCGCTCGGCCTCGCCGAGCTCGGCCTCGTAGTCGCCGTACCAGACGTCGGTGTAGACGAAATCGGCACCTTCGAGCGCCTTGTGCGCGTCATCGGTCACCAGGATGCTGCCGCCGGACACCGCGCAGTTGGCCCGGCCGAGGTCCTGCAGGGACTCGCGCAGCTGGAACCGCTCCGGACCGAACTGGGCGAACTCCATGCCCATCTTCGTGGTGATCATCATGAGCGAGGCGCACACCTGGGTGGCGTCGCCGACGAAGACCACCTTGCAGTCCTCCAGGCGCTTGCCGGCCGGCAGGTGCTCGACCATCGTGATGAGGTCGCCGATCTCCTGCGTCGGGTGGTTGTAGTCCGACATTCCGTTGAGCACCGGGATGGTCGCGTGCGCGGCCAGGTCGACGACGGTCTGGTGCCGGGCCACGCGCGCCATCACGACGTCGACCAGACGGGACAGCACGCGCGCGGTGTCCTCGATGGACTCGTGCCCGCCGAGCTGGATCTGGCCGGGGGCCAGGTACTGGGCGTGCCCGCCGAGCTGGGACATCGCAGTCTCGAACGAGACCCGGGTGCGGGTCGAGGACTGCTCGAAGATCATGCCAAGCGTGCGTCCGTGCAGCAGCGGCGGGAAGTAGCCGACCTGCACGCACTTCTTGAGCGTGAGGCCGAGGTTGACGATGTCGAGGATCTCGGCCTTGGTGAGGTCCTGGGTGTCGATGAAGTTCCGGACGGTCATGATCGTCTCCTTCGAACGGTGCCGCGCAGGGTGCGGGCAGGGGTGCTGGCTGGGTGGTGCGGGGACGGCGAGCCCCAGGCGCGTCCGGGCGGACGGGCCTGCGGGGTGCACGAGGGCAGGGCGCGGCCAGGCCGGGTCACCGAGGGGTCGGGACCCGCACCGTGGACGGGCGGGACGGGGGCCGGGGCCGGCCCGGCGCCGGTCCGGGACCGGCCGCACCTGCGGGCGGTGCGGCCGGTGCCGGCCGGGGCGGCTAGCGGCCGGAGGGCTGCTGCTGGGTGATGCAGTGCACGTTGCCGCCGCCGAGCAGGATCTCCCGGCCGGGCACGGTGAGGACGCGGCGCGGGGCGAACAGCTCGGTGTAGGCGGCGAGCGCGGCGTCGTCGTGCGCGTCGTCGAACGTGGGCAGCACGACGATGTCGTTGCCGATGTAGGAGTTGACGTACGACCCGGCGAGCCGGTCGCCCGCCTCCCGCGGCAGGGTGCCCTCGACCGAGTCGACCCCGGCCGACTCCTCGGCCGTGATGAAGATCGGACCGGGCTGGTGGATCTTCACCACCTCGAACTCCCGGCCGCGGGCGTCGGTGCTCGACTCCAGGACCTTGAGCGCGGCCGCCGAACGCTCGTACTGCGGGTCGGTCTCGTCGTCGGTCCAGGTGAGCATGACCTTGCCCGGCTCGACGAACCGGCAGAAGTTGTCCACGTGCCCGTTCGTCTCGTCGAGGTAGACGCCGTACGGCAGCCACACGACGACATCGACGCCGAGGTGGTCACGCAGGTGCTGCTCGATCTGCTCCCGGTTCAGGTCGGGGTTGCGTCCGGCGGACAGCAGGCACTCCTCGGTGACCAGGACGGTGCCTTCGCCATCGACGTCGATCGAGCCGCCCTCAAGGACGAGCGGTGCCTTGTAGCGGTCGCGACCCTCGATCTCCAGGACCTTGCGCGCCACGGCGTCGTCGGCGGCCCACGGGAAGTAGAGGCCGTCGACCAGCCCGCCCCAGGCGTTGAAGTCCCAGTCGACGCCGCGCACGTCGCCGGCGTCGTTCACGACGAAGGTCGGGCCGCTGTCGCGCACCCAGGAGTCGTCGTTGGACATCTCCACGACGCGGATGTGGTTCGGAAGCATGCTGCGGGCGTTGTCGTACTGCCGGGCCGAGACCGCGACGGTGACCGGCTCGGTCGTGGCGATGGCCGTGGCGACCGCGGTGAACGCGGCCTGGGCCGGGCGTCCGCCCAGCCGCCAGTTGTCAGGCCGCTCGGGCCAGATGAGCCAGCAGCCGGCGTGGTGGGCCCATTCGGCCGGCATGTGGTACCCGTCGGCCCGGGGGGTGGTGGTGAGTGTGCGAGACATGGTGGAACCGCCTTTCGGGGTCAGAGCGGGCTGTCGGCGAACTGCTGCCGGACGGATTCGGGGTCGTCGCCGCGTTCGAGCGCGCGTTCGCGCGTCCAGCGGGGTGACCGGAAGCAGAAGTACTCCTGGAAGGCGACGGTGACGGCGAGGCCGGCGAGGATCGAGCCGGTGACCGCCCACGAGTAGTCGAACGGGTTCCAGACGAAGAACACGACGGCGGCAGCGAGCAGGGCCGTCGGCACCCACGTGATGAGCCAGGTGGCCACGGGGCCACCGGGGACGCGGTACGGCCGGGCCCGGGCGGGGTCGATGCGACGCAGCTTCCGGAACGCCAGCATCATCACGATGTAGGGCAGCAGGAAGATCACCGAGGAGAACGCGAACAGGTTCCAGAACACGTCGTCGATGGCACCGTCGGTGAGCGAGAACAGCCCGGCGTAGCCGACGGTGAACACGGTCCCGACGATCGAGCACAGCATCGCCGCACCGATGGGCGTGCCACGGGTCGGGTGCACGCGGGCGAACACCTTGGGCAGGTCGCCCTGCTGGGCGGCTTCGGCGGCGGCGAGGTTGGCGCCGATGGTCCACGGGACCAGGCAGGCGAAGAAGCAGAACAGGGCGCCGATGCCGAGCGCGGTGACGACGACGTGCGCGACCGTCGAGTCGCCGAAGCCCCGCTGCAGCGCGTCGAGCAGACCGGTGGTCTCCGAGATCTCGTCGGCCGGCAGGATGAGCTGCATCCCGACGGTGGCGATCAGGTAGAAGCCGCCGATGAGCGCCCCGGCCACGGCGATGGTGCGAGGCACGTCGCGCTTGGGGTTCTCCATCTGGGTCGAGGCGGAGGACATGAGCTCGAAGCCCAGGAAGTTGTAGATGACGATCGGCAGCGCGGCGGCGAAGGCCGGCAGCGCATCGGTCGGCAGCATCGTGCTCACGGTCCAGGAGGTCGCCGAGCCGTGGTTGGTGGCGTAGATGCCGCCAGCGACGGCGAGCGCGACGATCACGGCGATGGTGATGCCGGCCCCGACGTTGGAGACCCACGTGCCGGTCTCCAGGCTGCGCGCGTTCACCCAGTAGTTGATCCAGATGAGGACGACGGTGATCGCGATCTGCACCCAGAAGTTGAGGTTGCCACCGAAGAACATCGAGGAGATCGCGCCGGAGAACATGAGGTAGACGCTGGGCACCCACAGGCCGACGTTCACCCAGTACCACCACGAGACCCGGCTGCCCCATCGGTTCCCGAAGGCCCGGACCACCCAGGCGTAGATGCCGCCGGCGTCGGGGTAGGCCGAGCCCAGCTCGGCGGTGACCAGGCCGTACGGGACGAAGAAC
>JAHIJU010000303.1 GCA_018898235.1 Actinomycetota bacterium
CCTGGGAGCCGCTGACGGAGGTTCGGCAGGCGCGCCTCGCGGCCCTGCTCACCGGCGCGGGCCTCGGCCGACGGGAGCAGCGAGTGGTGGCCTTCCACGCCGGCATCCCGCTCCCGGCCGAAGACGTGGGACCTCGTCCGGCCGACGATCTCTCCGTGACTGCCCCTGCCCGAAGAGGTGGCTGGCTCCGATCCCTCTGGCGCCGCTGAGAGCGCTCCCGATCGCGGAGGATCGACCCGACGCGCGGGTGATAGACGTCCCCGTCCGCGCGGCCCGCTGGCGCAGGTGCGCTGGGCCGGTCGCTCGGGCCGCGATCGCTGCGCCGCCTGCGGTCTCCGGGTGCGGATCTCCACCGCCAGTGAGAGTCCGCGACCGACGGGTCGGGATGCGCCGTACGGCCCCGCACCTCGCCAGTCACCCCAAAGGCGACTGCGGCCGGTCCAGGCCGGACGACGGGGGCAGTCCGAGAACCTCGATCATCTCCCGGTTACGGCGTGACGTTCCATTCCCGACCACCGCGTGCCTGAGCGTCGGGTGCCCACGCAGGACCCGCACGTCGTCGACGGTGAGCTGCGGCATGTCGACCAGCAGGAGCTGTTCGAGCGCGGGGGCACCCGCGAGCGGGCTCAGGTCGCGCAGGTTCCGGCAGCGCTCGATGACGACCGTGCGCAGCGCCGTGGCCCGGGTGAGGTCGGGCAGCTCATGAAGGTTGCTGAGCTGCCCCAGGTCCAGGCGTTACAGACGGGGTGAGGCACCAAGTCCGTCGAGGTGGGTCAAGGACCGCAGCCAGTTCAGGTCCAGCCAACGAAGGCTCGGCGCGTCCACCAAGGGAGCGACCGAGGTCGCGATGCTCCCGATCGTGACCTCCAGGTGCCACAACCGCGGCAGCCGGGCGATCGCCGCCAGGTCCACGGCGGCGCGCCGCCGGAGCCAGAGCTCCTCGACGCTCGTCAGCTCGCTGAGGACCTCCATGTCGGAGAACTGTCCGTCGCCGTCGAGCCCGAGCGAGCGGAGCGATCGGAACCTGCGCAGCGCCCGAAGGGACGGCCGCCTGAGCCAGATCGCCGAGAGGACGAGCTCGTCGAGGTCCTCCCGGAGGTACCGGAGCCCGTCGAGCTCGGCGAGCCGGTCGCCCAGGTTGACCCCGACGCTCAGCGCGGTCGCGCCGTCACGCAGGAAGTCCGAGGTGGTGTGCCCGAGCGCGCCGGACTCGTAGAAGTCGTAGGGGGCGACGTACTCGTCCATGTCGCTCACTCTCCCATTCGCCCGGATCGACCCGACGCAACAGTCGGGGCCGCACACCTTCACTGTGTCGGGGGACGTGTCGGGCTCGGGCCGGGCCTGAAGCACGCGCTTGTCGTGCCCTTCGTGGCGGTGTTCGCGACGTTCGGCGGCGGGGTGCTGCTGAACCGCGCCCACTTGCAGGAGATCTTCCCGCCCGCCGCGACCGGGCCTGCCCGGCTCTATCCGGACACCGCAGGCGACGGACTCCAGGCGTCGCAGGCGTGCTGGTGGAACTCCGCGACGGTGGTGACGGCGTTCGTCGGGTGGTTGCCGTCGGCGCCCCAGTCGCCGTCCCACCAAGTGACCTGATCGGTATGAAGGGCAGCCAGGTCTCCAGCCGTGACCTCCGGGCCCCCCGCCGTCCAGGAGTTGTCCCCGGTCCATCCGTAGAACCTGTAGGTGACGCCCGCCTGCAGCTCTGCGAACGGCGTCCTGACTGTCCAGCCGTCCGGCGGTGCGATCAGCGGCACCGTGACTGAGGTCGTGACCGGGCTCGGCGCCGCCCAGCTCCCCAGCGTCTGTTCACCGGCAGTGGAGTTGTACAAGGTCATGCCGTTGATGTGCCCCTGGCACATGTGAACGTAGGCGACGGGGTGCCCGTCGGGGTCGAGCCCGAGCGCGATGGTGCCGCCGGAGCGCACCGAGCAGCCCGTAGTCGCGGCGACCGCGATCAGGACGCCGACCGCGCCAACGATGGACGA
Organism: Actinomycetota bacterium; assembly: GCA_018898235.1. Taxonomy (GTDB): domain Bacteria; phylum Actinomycetota; class Actinomycetes; order Actinomycetales; family Cellulomonadaceae; genus Cellulomonas. Next base: position 1,986 of record JAHIJU010000303.1, read on the forward strand.
ACGGCGAACGTGCGGCCAGACACGGGTCACGAGGCCATCCTGGCGCAGACCGCCAGGGCACACCGTCGCAACCCGCCACACCACCCCCGGGAGCGCCCCTCGCGGTTCACCGTCCCGGTCCCGACGCTCGACCGCGGATCAGCCCGCCCCCTACCGCGCCCCCGCGCGCAGCACCTGTCCGAGCCGTTCACGCCGCGTCAGCGAGGACTCCGCGGCGACGATCACCACCACGACCAGCACCAACGCGGCCACGGGAACCAGCACCCACGCCGGGACGGCGAGCGCCGGGTCCACCGGCTGACCGGTCGCGAGGCGCAGCCCGAGCGGTCCGGCGACGAGTCCCGCGAGCAGCACCCCCAGCCCGATCCCGCTGGCGCCCGCCGCGAGCACCGGCGGCAGCAGCTCGCCGACGGCGATCCGGGTGACCTGGCCGCGTCCGAGACCGATCGTCCGCAACGTCGCCAGCATCGCCCCACGCCCGGGGGCGCTCGCCGAGGCGCCGAGCACCACCGTGAGCACCGCGAGCAGCACGAAGACGCCCGTCGTGGCGGCCACCAGGTGACTGAGCCCCGCGACGAGCGGTGCCGTGCGTTGCCGCGTGAGCCATTCTGAGCGGTCCACGACGTCCGCGTGCGCGAGCTGCGGGACGGCGGCGAGCGCGGCACGCGCACCAGGTCCGACGACCCAGACCGTGGTGGGTGCCACCGTGTCGCCGACTGCGTCCGCGAACGCGCCCGCATCGACCACGACGAGGTCGCCGGCATCCGAGCCGAGGGCCGGTGCGACACCCGTCGGATGCACCGTGACCCACGTCCCCCGCCACAGGACGGCGAGGTTCCCGTCGCTCCCGGCCGTGAGGTCGGCACCGAGCAGCACGCCCGGGCCGGCGTCGGAGGTCGCCGTCAGCTGTCCGCGCTGCCCGAGGGGCACGGGCACGGCCGCGACCAACCGCGCCAGGTCGGCGGCGTCCACCACCATGAGCCGGACCTGGTGGCCACCGGTCGAGGTTCGGATCTGGACGTCCTCCACCGTGCCGGAGATCGCGACCGCGACACCTGGCTGGGCGGCCACCAGGGCGGCGAGGTTCGCGCCCCCGCCATCGGCACCCACGGTCGCGACCACGTCGGCACCGACGGCGCTCCACGAACCCGCCACCTGCCCACGGTCGACCGTCGTCCCGATCACCGAGCCGAACGTGATGAGTCCGGCCGCCAGGGTCAGCGCGACGATCGGCAGGATGTGACCGGCCGTCGCCTGCGCACGCGCCGCCGCGAGCACCGGAACCGCGCCGCGCACGCGGGCGGCGAGCGCCCCGGCGCCCCGCAGCACCAGGGGCAGCACGCGCGCGAGCACGAGGGCCCCGGCCAGCGTGCCGAGGGCCGGGGCGGCGGCCAGCAGCAGGTCAGCTCCCTGGTCCGACGCCGACGGGACGACGCCGCGCACCCGGAGCGCCGCGACCGCGCCGACGGCTGCGAGCAGCACCGCTGCCTCGACCGCGATCCGCCGCAGGTGCCGGTCCCGGATCGCCAGCCGCCGGTGGCCACGTCCGACGGGGACCCGCATCCCTCCCGACGCGCGGGCGGCCGCGCGCACCCCGGAGGCCGGCGGGGCGACGACGGCCAGGAGCACCCCCGGGAGCACCCACCACCAGTCGACCGGCCCGGGGACGATCCCCGCGGCCACCGTCAGCCCGAGGCCGCAGCCGAGGGCCGCGACGGCGAGCGCCTCGCCGCCCAGCTCGACGGCGAGCCCGGGGAGCGCTCCGCCGCGCGCACGGTACTGGGCGAGCTGGACGGCCCGTCGTCGGGACAGGAGCTGCCCCACGAGGAGGAGCGTCGAGCCGGCCGCGGCGACCACCCCGGCCAGCAGGACGGATGCCTGGGCCCGCCCGGCGCTGAGGTGCGCCTGCGCCGCCACGAGGACGTCGTCCAGGGACGTCGTCACCGACGGTGACTCACGCGGCGTGCCGAGCACCTCGGGCCGCACGGTGACCCCGGCGATCGCCGTGACCAGCTGCTCGATGCTCCGGGCGTGCATCGCCTGGGGTTCCACGTCGAACGTGTAGGTCCGCGTGGCGTAGCCCACCGGCAGGTCGACGACCATCGCGGGCAGGAAGGCCGCCGGGACGAGCGCCGTGACCGCGGTCCCCGTCGTGAGCTGCGCCCCCACCGTGACGGGTTCCACGACACCGGCGACGTGCGACCAGAGGGCGTCCTGCGGGTCGTCGGGTACGAAGACGCCGCTCACCGTCACGTCGAGGGGCGAGCCCACCATGTCGACGACGGGCAACCGATCACCTGCGTGCACGCCGAGACGCGCGGCGGTGTCGCGGGACAGGGCGACCTGCAGCGACCACGTGTCCGGCATGCCCTGCCCACCTGCGGTGGCGACCGGGGTTCCGGCCGGTGGTCCCCCGTCGAGCCACCGGACCCGGGGCTCCCCGTCGTGCGCGACGTACGCGAACGACATGGTCACGGCCCCGAGGTCGCTCCTCGCGAGCGCCATCGGCAACGCCGGGGTGGTCACCGTGACCACCGGGTCCGCGAGCACCGCCGTCAGCTCGGCCGGCAGGGCGGCCGCGAGCGCCGTTCCCCGGTCGGCCACCCGGGTCGCGAGGTCCGGGTCGATCGTGCGCTCCTGATAGGAGTCCTCGACGAACGGCACGGTCACGGCCACCTGCGTGCGCGAACCGGCGGCGACGAGTGCGTCCCGCAGTGCGGCATCGGCGGTGCGGTCGACGAGGCGGGGGGTGGCGCTCGCCAGGAGGCTCGTGAGGGCGACCACGCCGACGGCGACGATCAACGGCCATACGTCGGCGCGAGCGCGCCCGCGCATACCCGGCAGGTCGAGCCGGGGTCGGCGCGACCAGGCGCGATGCGCGTGCCGGTGCGCGCCCATCACGACGTCCCGTCGAGCCGCAGGTGAGCGGCGCCCGCGCGGCGCACCAGGAGGTGGGCCACCGGGACCACGACAGCGGTGAGCACGACGAGCAGCCCCGCGACCAGGACCGCCTCGGCAGCCCAGGGCATCACGGGCACCGGCACCGGGACGGGGACCTGCCCGGTCTCGGACACCGCGAGGTGCGGACCCACCACGATCGCGACCGCTCCCCCCGCGACGGCCCCCGCACCCACGACCAGCAGGTTCACCGCAGCGTGCTGGACCGCGATCGACGCCACGACCGCGCGCCGCGGGATTCCGATGCCGAGCAGCCGGGCGATCTCCACCGACCGCGCCTCGAGCGAGGACACGGTGTGCAGCACCGTCCCGGCCACGACGAGCACGACGGCCGCGACGACGAGCAGGCCCAGGGCCACACGGATCCCGACCCGCAGCGGACCGGAGCTGAGGCCATCGGCGGTCGCCGCCGCGCTGACGGGTTCCCCGAGCCCGAGCGCCCGCACGCGTTCCGCCGTCCCCGCGACGACGTCGTCCGTGCCCAGCCACCAGACATCCGTCAGGGTCGCGGTCTCCAGCTGGGTGAGGACCGCCCGGGACAGGAGGTCCTCGTCGGCCAGGATGGCGGGATGGCCCACGGCCGACGGGACGTACGGCGCGGTGGCGACCACCCGGGCGCGCACGGTGGCTGATCCGATCGTCAGCCCGAGCTCGGTCCCGGGCCCGCTGCCCGTCGCACGCGCCAGGTCCTCCGACACGACCACCGGCACCTCCTGCGGGGCGGCGAAGGGCGTGAGCATGAGCTCCGCGGGGGAGGCCGACAACAGGTAGGTCGCCAGGGTCGCCTCGGTCGTGACGGTCGTGACCCCGTTCTCGCTCGCGGCCGTCACCGTCGCATCGGTCACCGACGGGATGGACGAGGTCGGGAGGGAGACGGCCCACTGCGCCGCGTCCGACGGGCCCTGCCGCCCCTGGCCACGGATCTCGGCGGTCACCGAGAGCGGGGTCGACAGGACCCGGCTCGCGGGATCGACCAGCGCTTCGGCGGTCACCCGCAGGTCCACGCCGACCACGGTCAGCCCGGCCGCGATCGGCCGCGGGGACGACGGGAACGGCACGGTGACCAGATGCGACTGCCCGTCGAGGCTCACGCTCGGACCCACCAGCGGAGCCCTGCCGCCCCACTCGTCCTGGACGATCACGGTCGGCACGAGGCGCAAGGGGCGCTCGCCGGCCGACGCCGTCCCGGTGATCGTGAGCTGCACTCCGTCGGCGTCCGAGGCGATCGGCACGGCGGGGACCGGGGACGACGGAGCCAGGCCCGCGGTCAGCCCCGCCCAGGTCTGGCCGGCGGGGAGCCTGCCGCGCAGCAGCGTCGAGGCCCGGGTGGTGTCCGCCCCGACCAGCCAGGTGCCGCCGCTCGTGGTCGAGCTGTCCGACCACGCCCCGACGCCGACCGCGCGGTGGGTGACGGGTGCCGGGGCCCCGCCCGTCGCCCCGGCGAGCACGGTGCCGTCCGCGAGCGCGGCACCCTGCGCGAGCGTCGGCAGCGGCGCCAGGTCGACCGAGAACGCGGTGCCGACGCGCGCATCGGCCTGGTCGGTCTGCGAGGCCGACCAGGTGCGGTCGAAGGACACCCCGAACGTCGCAGCCGCCGTCCCGAGCACGAGCAGGAGTCCGACCACCGTCGACTGCGGTCGACGGGCGACCTCCCACGCGGCGAGCGGCACGACGAGGCGTCGCGACCGGCGGGCGTACCGCTCGGCCCCGCGGGCGACCCACGGGACCACCCGCAGCGCGATCACCGAGACGGCCGCGAGGCACAGCACCGGCGCCGCGACGAGCACGGGGTCGACGCCGCCACCCTGGCCGGACGTGTGGTCGCGGAGCTGCAGGTAGCTCACGGTCGCGAGGCCGAGGAGCAGGAGGTCCGCGCCGGATCGCGCCGCGCGTCCGCGCAGCCCCGACCGTGCCCGAGCTGGCCGGTCGGCGCTGCGGATCGCCGGCACGACCAGGACCGACGCCAGGAGCAGCGACCCGGCGAGCACGCTCAGAACGAGTCTGCTGGTCACGGCGGCGTGGCCGGTGATCCCGGCGTGCGCGAGCAGCGGCACCCTGGTGAGGCCCTGGTACAGCGCGACGGACAGCGGTGCCGCGACTGCGGCCGAGACGAGGGCGAGCACGAGGCTCTCCCCTGCTGCGGCCGCGACCTCCTGGGTCCGTCCGGCGCCGCGGGCGATGAGCAGCTCCCGCTCCCCGCGCCGTCGTCCCGAGACGATCATCCCCGCGAGCCCGAGCGCGGCCCCGACGAGCGCCGCCCCCATGAGCGCGAGCACGAGGACTCCCGAGCGGGTCACGCGTTGCTGGGACGCGGCCGTGTCGAGGGTCCGCGGCAGCTCCGAGGCGACGCTCGGGTAGCTGACCCGGTCGCTGAGCGCGGCGGCGAGGTCCCGGCTCGCGGTGGCGAGCGAGGCACGGACCGCTCCGAGCGTCGCGGGCGTCGCCCCGGTGAGGTCGGGCCGGGCGACGAGGCTGAGGTGCGCCAGGCCACCGGGCGCCCCGAGGAGCTCGGAGGGGTCGACGACGAACGGCCCGTACGTCGGCAGCGTCACCCAGCCGGCCGTCCCGGGCTTCTCCCAGGACGGTGCGTACCCCGCGCCGTCGAGCACATCGCGGCTCCACGCGGCGTCGGCGACGGTCGGCGCGAAGGTGCCGACGACGACGACGCTCACGGCCGAGGGCGTCCCGGCAACCGGCGGCCCTGCCGGCTGGCCCGGGGTGCCGCCCAGCTCGACGCGGCTCCCCACGCCGAGCCCGAGCTGCTGCGCCGTGAACTCCGGCACCGCGGTCTCCCAGGACCCGTCGCTCAGCCGTCCGCGCGGCCATCGTCCGGCCGTGAGCCGCGCGTGGTCGGCCAGGTCGGGGGCGCTGGCCAGGTATCCCTGCCGGTCGGGTTCGGCCGCGCTGCCGGGGACGGACAGCATCGTCGAGGTGAGCCAGGTCGAGGTGGTCGAGCCGAGCGGGGCGAGCGTGTCGTCGATGACGCGCGTCGCATCGGCGACGAGCGTGGCCGGGTCTCCCCCGACCACGTCGAGCGACGTGCTGACCTCGACGTCGCCGGGTGCGGCATCGGCCAGCGCCGCGGTCAGGGCGTCGGCCTGGGCGGTCGTCAGCAGCAGGGCGCACGTGCCCAGGAGCGTCGTGCCCGCGACGAGGACGACGAGCACCGCGAGGAGCACGGCGCTCTGCGTGCGGGCACGGCTGACCACGAACCGCCAGCCCGCGCTCACCCCGGGTCACCGCGAGGCGTCATCACGGCTCCACGAGGTGTCCGTCGACGATGCGGATCGCACGATCGGCAAGCCCGATCATGACGGGGTCGTGGGTCGAGACGATCGCGGTCATGCCCTCGGCCTCGACCACGGCCCTGATCAGCGCCATGACGGCCAGGCCGGTCTCCGAGTCGAGCTGCCCGGTCGGCTCGTCGGCGATGAGCAGCCGCGGCGACCCGGCGAGCGCCCGGGCGATCGCGACCCGCTGCTGCTGGCCACCGGACAGCTCGTCGGGGCGATGGTCCGCGTGTTCCCCCAGCCCGACGAGGTCGAGGAGCAGCCGGACGCGCCGCTCACGGTCGGCCACCGGCAGGGACCGCAGCCGCAACGGGATGCCGACGTTCTCGGCCGCCGACAGGATCGGCACCAGGCCGAACGTCTGGAAGATGAACGCGACCATGTCGCGGCGCAGGCTCACGAGCCCCGCGTCGTCCAGGGAGGTCACCTCGGTGCCGCCGACCCGGACCGTGCCCGCGTCGGCGCGGTCCAGACCGCCGACGACGTTGAGCAGCGTCGTCTTGCCCGAGCCCGAGCGGCCGACGAGCGCGACCATCTCGCCGGGGGCGACGTCGAACGAGATGCCGCGCAGCGCGTGCACCGCGGTGCGGCCCGTGCCGTAGGTGCGGTCGACGCTGCGGACGGAGACCATCGGCGACACGACCTCGACCGATGCGCTCATGGCCGCCCTGACCCGTCGGGCCGGATGCTCACGTGGTCGGCCTCCAGCGCGAGCCGGACGCGCCGCGTGAGCGCGAGCGCCTCGCGAAACTCCCGAGGCACCTGGACGCGGCCCGCCCGGTCCATCACCGCGTATTCCTCCGCGATCACGTCCGCGCCCTCGTCGCCGGTCCCTTCGGCCGGCCGCCGCAGCACCTCGGTGCTCGTCCGGCCGTCGCGGATCGCGACCGTGCGCTCGACCTGACCGCTCACCGTCGGGTCGTGCGTGACGACGACGACCGTCACCCCCAGGTCGCGGTTGGCAGCCCGGAGCGCGTCGAACACCTCGTGCGAGGTGGCGGTGTCGAGCTCACCGGTCGGCTCGTCCGCGAGGATCACCCGCGGGTTGTTGGCGAGCGCGACGGCGATGGCGACCCGCTGCTGCTCCCCGCCGGACATCTCCCGCGGTCGGCGGTCCGCGCAGTACCCGACGCCCATCAGCTCGAGCACGTCGGTGCGCCGAGCCCGGCGCTCCCTGCGGCCCGCGCCGGCGAGCGTGAGCGGAAGCTCGACGTTGCGCGCGGCCGAGAGGTACGGCACGAGGTTGCGGGCGGTCTGCTGCCAGACGAACCCGACCATGGCGCGGCGGTACTGGACCCGCTCGCGTCCCGTCATCGACATGAGGTCCCAGGGTCCGACCCGGACCCGGCCCGCCGTCGGTGCGTCGAGGCCCGAGAGGACGGACAGGAGCGTGGACTTCCCCGAGCCGGACGCGCCGACCACCGCGATCATCTCGCCGGCGTCGACCAGCAGGTCGAGCCCCTGGAGGGCCTGCACCTCGAGCGTGCCGGTCTGGTAGATCCGCACCAGGTTGTCGCACACGATGAGCGCGTCACGCCCGAACTCGACGGCGTGAGCGGACCGCGCACTGAGGTGTTCGAGAGTGCTGTCGGACATGCACACGCCTTCGTGGAGTCTCGGGCCTGCCGGTCGGCCCAGGACCTGGTGAGTCTGGTCGTGTGGGGTGTCGCGGCAGCCGGTTCGAGCATACGCAGAGGCGGCTGGGAGGGCTCGGTGGGC
>JAHIJU010000304.1 GCA_018898235.1 Actinomycetota bacterium
AGCGCGCGGTGGTGCTCGTCGTCGTCGGGGGAGGGGCGGGCCTGGACGAGGTGCGTGGGCGTGCCGCGGCCGTCAACGCCGACCTCGGACGGCCCGCGGTCGTGGTGACCGGACCGCTTCTCGACCCGCGGACGGCGTACGACGCAGCCGATGTGATGCTCGGGATGGGCAGCTCGGCGCTGAAGTCGATGGCCTTCGCCCGGCCGCTCGTCGTGCAGGGAGAAGAGGGATTCTGGCAGCTCGCCGACGAGCAGACCCTGCCGGGTTTCCTCGCGCACGGTTGGCACGGGCGTGGACGCCGGGCGGACCTGTTCACCGTCCTGACCGAGCTCGTGGACGCTCGCCGGCGACGGCAGGAGCTCGGCACGTGGGGGCGCAGGCTCGTCGTGGAGCGCTACGACCTCGCACGGGCCGGCCGCACCCAGCTCGGCGTCTACGAGCACGCGCTCACCCGGCACGTCTCGCCGGCCGACCGGCGGTCGGATGCGGCCGGTGCTGCGACGCGCTATGCGCGCTTCCGGGCGCGACGCGCCCGGGTCGAGCTCGGTCGTCGCCGTCGCGCTGCGGTGGCCGCAGTCGGCGCACGGGGGGCCTCCAGGCCCCGGACACCGAGCCCCCGCGGGGGAGGGGCGTGAACGGGGCGGCGGCCGCGCGGGTCTCGGTGGTGGTGCCGAGCTACAACTACGCCCGGTTCCTGCCGGGGTGCATCGACAACATCCTGGGCCAGTCCGGCGTCGACGTCGACGTCACGATCGTCGACGATGCCTCGACCGACGACTCGGTCCGGGTCGCGCAGCGCCTGGCCGAGGTCCACCCCCGGGTCCGGGTCGTCGCCCGACGGGAGAACCGTGGGCACATCGCCACCTTCAACGAGGCACTCGGGTCCGCGACCGCGCCCTTCGTCGTGAAGATGGACCCCGACGATCTGCTGCCGCCCGGTTCGCTGGCTCGGTCGGCTGCCCTGCTGACGGACCGGCCCGACGTTGCGTTCGTCTACGGTTTCCCGATGACGTTCTCCGACGTGCCGCCGACCCCGGTCCCGAGCCGGGTCCGCGGCTGGCGCGTCTGGTCGGGGTCGAGCTGGGTGGCGAAGGTCGCCGAGGGCGGTCGCAACGTGATCAGCCAGCCCGAGGTGATGATCCGGCGTTCGGCGCTGCAGGCCGCCGGCGGGCACGACCCGCGGGTACCGGCGTCGAGCGACCTGCATCTGTGGCTGCGACTCGCGCAGGTCGGTGACGTCGGTCGGGTCGACGGTCCGGTGCAGGGCTTCTACCGGCTGCACGCCGCGAGCATGCAGCACACCATCCACGCCGGGTACCTGCCGGACCTGCGCGCACGTGCGCTCGCCTTCGAGCTGTTCGCCGCCGAGTCCGCGGCTTCGGCGGCCGAGGGCGCCCGGGTGCTGGCGATCGCCCGGCGGGCCCTGGCGCGCCATGCGCTGGAGATCGTCAGCCGCATCCGGGACGGCGACCTGGACGCCGGGGAGCCGTTGCCCGAGCTCCTGGCCGCCGCGGCCGAGCTCGACCCGGGGATCGTCGGCGGGCGCCGGTGGCGGGCGCTGTCGCAGGGTGGACGCCCGCACGCACTGGCCGTCGTCGGTCGACGGCTGGGCACCGACCTGGCGTACCGGGTCCGCTGGCGGCGCTGGCGGCGGACGGGGCTGTGGGCATGAGCGATCCGACACCCGAGCCGGAGGAGCCGGCCGAGCCGGCCGGGCTGGGCGGTCACGCGACCCGCGGTGTGCTCTGGATGACGGTGCAGAAGTGGATCACCCGGCTCGGCGGTCTGGTGACGGTCGCCATCCTCACCCGGATCCTCGACCCGGCCGACTTCGGCATGGTCTCCGCCGCCATGTCGGTGCTGCCCATGGTGTACCTGCTCAGCGACGTCGGGCTGTCGGCCTACATCGTCCAGGCGGACCGGATCACCGACCGCGCGCTGCGGACGAGCTTCTGGTTCAGCATGTTCATGGGGCTGATCCTCGCCGTGGCGCTGTACCTGGGGGCGCCCGCGTTCGCCGTTGCGTTCTCGATCCCCGGCGTCACGGCCGTGCTGCGCGGCATGGCGCCCGCGATCCTCCTGGTGTCGTGGTCGTCGACGTCGATCGCCCTCCTGCGGCGCCGGCTGCAGTTCCGCGAGCTTGCTCAGCAGACGGCCGTGGCCGGGCTGGCCGCCCAGATCGTCGCTGTGGTCCTGGCCTTCGCCGGTACCGGGGCGTGGGCGCTGGTCGGACAGCTGCTGGTCTCCCTGCTGGTCGGCGGGGGACTGGCCGTGGTGCGGGCCCGCTGGTGGCCGCGGTGGGGCTTCTCGCTCGCCGATCTGCGCCTGATGGCGGGATTCGGAGGGCAGGTCGTGATCGTGGAGCTGGTGGCGATCGCACGGGCGTGGGGTGAGACCGCGATCATCGCGGCTGCCCTGGGCGCGACCGGTCTGGGCTACCTCAGCATCGCCAAGAAGCTCATCGAGACCGTGCAGGACCTGAGCACATCGGCGATCTTCCCGGTCTCGACGGTCGTGTTCGCCAAGACCCGGGACAACCTGGCCCGGCTCCGTTCGGCCTACCAGCGAGCGCTGTCGGCGTGCTACGCCACGGTCTCGTTGCCCCTGGGGATGGTCGCGGTCGCAAGTGCGCTGATCGTTCCCGTGCTGTTCGGGCACGGCTGGGGCACGAGCGTCGGGGTGGCCCAGGTGCTGGCGGTGGCCGGCGTGCTCACGATGGGCGCGACCCTCGACCATGGCTTGTTCTACGGCATGGGACGTCCGGGGAGCTGGTTGTGGTACGCCGTCGTGGTCGACGGGTTGACCGTCGCGACGACGGCCGTCACCGTGCGGTGGGGGCTCATGGGTGTGGCACTCGGCTTCGTCGGGGTGGCTGCGTTCGCGACCGCGCTGCGCTGGGTGCTGGTGGCCCGGCTCGTCGAGAGCAAGGTGGCGACCGTCGCCGTGCCGATCCTGCGCTCGCTGCCGATCATGGTCGGCAGCGCGGCCTTCGGTCTGCTCGTCATGGTGGTGAGCCGGGGAGCCCCGGACCTGGTCAGGCTGGCGCTGGTCGGTGTCGTGATGACGGTGGTGCATGCGGTGCTCGCGGTTCTGGTGGAACCGGTCGCCGCCGTGGACCTGCTTCGCGGCCTGCGGGTGCGGCGGGTCGCGCCCGGCCTGGTGGCCTGGGTCGAGTCGCGTCTGCCCCCCGAGCCCGGGGCCTCAGTGGCCTGAGGGCAGGTGCTCCCCGCCCGCCCGCCCGAGCACGGCGGCGTGGGCGCGGGCCATCGTGGCGACCTCTGCGGCGAGCCGGTCGGCCGGCTGCGGGTCGACGCGGTGCAGATCGCCCGTGGCCACCGTGAGCAGCGCGTCGCGCACCGCGGGGGCGTTGGGCTGCAGCGCGGCCCGTCGGGCGCGGGCCAGCCGGCGGGGGCCCAGGTCGGCGGTCCTGCCGGCAGCGTTGGGGACGACGATGCCGTGACCTGCGGCGACCAGTTCGACGGCGCCGCCGACGTCGGCGATCAGCAGGGGGAGTCCCGCCGCGACGGCCTCGGTCCCGGCGACGGGCCAGCCCTCGAAGAACGAGTTGAGCAGCAGCCCGTCGGCGGCCGCGAGCAGCATCGCGGCATCGCTGTTGCCGATCAGGTGCACCCGGTCGCGCATCGCACCCGTGCGCCGGACGGCGTCGGTGCGGCGGTACTCCAGCCAGTCCGTGACCTCGCCCGCCACGACCAGTCGAAGGCGGCGCCCGGCGGTGCTGTTCGCCACTGCGTGGAACGACGCGACGGTGCCCGGCAGGTTCTTCTGGGCGTCGTACCTGGCCAGGCAGAT
>JAHIJU010000305.1 GCA_018898235.1 Actinomycetota bacterium
GAGGAGGACGGGAAGAAGTGACCGGGCAGGACCGGCCGGGGCCCGACCAGGGCCCCGGCGACGGGCCCGAGGAGCAGCCCCGGGTCACCGACAAGCGCCGCATCGACCCCGACACGTTCGAGGTCCGCGACCCGCTCGCGCAGGCCGCCGAGGCGCTGGAGAGCGCCGAGGAGGACGTCGTGCTCGAAGGTCTCGTCGAGACCCAGAAGCTGGCCGCCGAACGCCTCGACCAGCTCCAGCGGGTCAGCGCCGACTACGTCAACCTGCAGAACCAGTACTCGGCGTACGTGAAGCGGTCGAAGGTCGAGGCGGTCGCGTCGTACGAACGTGGCCTGGCCTCGCTCGCCGAGGGGCTCATCCCGGTGCTCGACGACATCGAGCTGGCCCGCCAGCACGGCGACCTGACCGGTCCGTTCGCGTCGATCGCCGAGAAGCTCGAGCAGATCCTCACCCACCACGGCCTCGAGCGGTACGGCCAGGTGGGCGAGGCGTTCGACCCGATGGTGCACGAGGCCCTCATGCACGGGCACTCGGGCGACGTCACCGAGCCGACGGTCCAGCAGGTGCTGCAGCCCGGGTACCGCGTCTCGGGACGCGTGCTGCGCGCCGCCCGGGTCGCCGTCGTCGAACCGGACGAGAACGCCTAGCACGTGCTCGCCGGGCCACCGCTACGGTGGCTCGGCGAGCAGGTCAGCGACAGAACTGAGGAAGGAGGCGCCGTGACCGGTCAGGACTGGTTGGAGAAGGACTTCTACGCTCTGCTCGGCGTCTCCAAGGACGCCGATGCGGCGACCGTCAAGAAGGCGTACCGCAAGCTCGCGCGTCAGCTGCACCCGGACCACAACCCGGGTGACCCGAAGGCCGAGGAGCGGTTCAAGGACATCGGCGAGGCCTACGCCGTGCTGTCCGACCCCGAGCAACGTCAGCAGTACGACCAGCTCCGCACGATGGCCAGCGGCGGCCCCCGGTTCACCGCGGGCGGCCGGGGCAACGCCGGCGGCGGCTTCGAGGACGTGCTGGGCGGCATGTTCGGCCAGGGCGGCGGACGCGTCCGGTACTCCACGGGTGGCGGGACGGGCGGCTTCGAGGACATCCTCGGCGGCCTGTTCGGCGGCGCCGGTGCCGGGGGCTTCGGCGGCCAGCGCGCACCGCAGCGCGGCGCCGATCTCACCGCGAACACCACGCTGCCGTTCCGCACCGCGGCCGAGGGGTCGACCGTGGCGCTCCAGGTCGAGAACCGCACCGTCAACGTCCGCATCCCCGCCGGGGTGCGCGACGGGCAGAAGATCCGGCTGCGCGGCAAGGGCCGACCCGGCGACGCCGGTGCGCCCGCGGGCGACCTGGTCATCGAGGTGCACGTGATGGAGCACCCGGTGTTCTCCGCCGACGGGGCGAACCTGCGGATCACCGTCCCGGTGGCCTTCGACGAGGCGTCGCTCGGGGCCCAGGTCGACGTGCCGACCCTGGACGGTTCGACCGTCCGGGTCAAGGTCCCGGCCGGCACCCCGTCCGGACGCACGCTGCGGGTCAAGGGCAGGGGCATCGCGACGGCCAAGCAGACCGGTGATCTGCTGGTCACCGTCCAGGTGGTGGTGCCGCAGAAGCTCACCCCCGCAGCCCGCGAGGCGGTCCAGGCCTTCGGCATCGCGACCTCGGGCGAGGACGTGCGCGCCGGTCTGCTCGCCGCGGCCCGGCAGTAGGCGGTCCGCCATGGATGACGACGCCCCGCTGTTCGTCATCTCGGTCGCCGCGCAGATGGCCGGGATGCACCCGCAGACGCTGCGCCAGTACGACCGGCTCGGCCTGGTGTCCCCGGGCCGGGCCCGCGGTCGCGGGCGCCGCTACTCGCTGCGCGAGGTGGCCACCCTGCGTGAGGTGCAGCGCCTCTCGCACGACGAGGGCGTGAACCTGGCCGGGATCAAACGCATCCTCGAGCTCGAGTCGCAGGTGCGCACGTTGCAGCGGCAGGTCGACTTCCTGCGCACCCTCATGGAGCCGGGGCGCCGGGTGTTCGCCGCCTCGGCCAGCGGGGACGTCGAGGCCGTCCGCCCCGGCGTCCGCACCCGCAGCGGTATGCCGCCGGCCACGTCGCTGGTCCCGTGGATGCCCCGCCAGCTCACCCACCGCCGCATCCCCTGACCGGACCCGCCCGGTGCTCGGCGGCACCCGCGGTGTGACGAACACCCCGCACTCGATCAGGTGAGTCGCATTCGTCCCCTCTTGTCCGTTTCGTCCCCGGGCGGCGACGATGCCTGTGCCGCGCACGCCGGTGCGGCCCCGCGGAAGGTGCCGCCATGACCCGAACTGCTGCGACCAGAGCTGCTGCGACCAGAGCTGCCGTGACCCCGGCCGCACCGGCTCCGCTGGTGCCCGTGCTCACCGGGCACGACGTCGCCGTCGACCGCGAACGTGCCCGCCGCCGCCGGGTGCTGCGGCTCGCGTCCGTCCTGCTCGCGATCGAGGTGTGGGTGATCGGTCGTGAGCTGGCCGGGCTGCCCGTCGTCCCGGCGCTGCCGGCGGTCGACCCGCTGGTCCTCGTGCCGTCCCTGTTCTTCGTCGCGCTGCTGGTGCTCATGGTCGTCATGCAGTTCGGCGGGTCGCGCTCGCCGCACGTGACGTTCCGCCCCGAGCAGATGGACGTCGCGCTGGCCGATGTGGTCGGCATCGACCCGATCGTGGAGGACGTGCGCCGCTCCATCGACCTGTTCCGCACCCACCGGCAGTTCGCCGACCAGATGGGCGGCACCGCCCGGCGCGGTCTGCTGTTCGAGGGCGCGCCCGGCACCGGCAAGACGCTCACCGCCAAGGCCATGGCGGCCGAGGCGGGTGTGCCGTTCCTGTTCGTCTCCGCGACCAGCTTCCAGTCGATGTACTACGGCGCGACGGCCCGCAAGATCCGCCAGTACTTCAAGGCGTTGCGCGTCGCGGCCCGCAAGGAGGGCGGCGCGATCGGGTTCATCGAGGAGATCGACGCCATCGCGATGCGCCGCGGCGGTCTGCTGGGGGCGCACGATGCGCTGCGCGCCGACGGCAGGCTCGGTGGCCTGGTCCGGGAGGCGGCGATCAGCGAGGGCACCGGGGGCGTCGTCAACGAGCTGCTCGTGCAGATGCAGTCCTTCGACGAGCCGATGGGCGCCGACAAGCTGGTCAACCGCATGCGCTCGGCCGTCAACCTGTTCCTGCCGGCCCATCGTCAGCTCAGACTGCGCAAGCCGGTCCGCGCCCCGATCCTGCTCATCGCCGCGACCAACCGCGCGGACTCCCTCGACCCGGCGCTGCTGCGGCCCGGCCGGTTCGACCGGAGGCTCACCTTCCCCGAGCCCGACGCCCTGGGCCGCCGTGCCCTGGTCGAC
>JAHIJU010000306.1 GCA_018898235.1 Actinomycetota bacterium
ACGGGCGCGACCCGAACGTCCTGTACTACATCACCGTCTACAACGAGCCGATCCTGCAGCCCGCCGAACCGGGCGACGTCGACATCGAGGGGATCCTGCGTGGTATCCACCTCATCGCCCCCGTCGAGGGTGAGGGACCGCAGGCCCAGATCCTCGCCTCGGGCGTCGCGGTGCCGTGGGCGCTGGAGGCCCGGGAGCTGCTGGCGGCAGACTGGGGCGTCCGCGCCGCGGTGTGGTCGGTCACGAGCTGGGGCGAGCTGCGCCGCGACGGCCTGGCGGCCGACCAGCAGGCGTACCTCCACCCGGGCGAGCCGGCCCGCGAGGCGTACCTCACGGCGAAGCTGCGCGGGGCTTCGGGCCCGTTCGTCGCCACGACCGACTTCGACCACCTGGTGGCCGACCAGGTGCGCGCGTGGGTGCCCGGGGACTACGCGACGCTCGGCGCGGACGGCTTCGGCTTCTCCGACACGCGTGCCGCGGCCCGTCGGCACTTCAAGATCGACGGCCCGTCCACCGCGGTCCGCGTGCTCCAGCGCCTGGCCGCGGCCGGTGCGGTGGCACCGTCGGCCCCGGCCGAGGCGATCGAGCGCTACCGGCTCCACGACGTGACGGCCGGTACCTCGGGGAACGCCGGCGGCGACTCCTGAACGCCTGAGCAGTGGGGCGCGCGCACCGGAACGCGTGCGCGCGCCCCACTGCGGCGACCGGCCCGAAGACCCGGGTGCCCGTTGACGTGAGGTGCTGATCCGCACGCGACGCGAGCGGTTGCCCGGCGACCGCTCGGGCAGCTAGACCCGTTCGCCCGCGTCGATCTCCTGGGCGAGCATCGGCACGAGCCGGGCGACGGCCGCCGCATCCGGATGCGCCCGGAGCGCAGTCAGGTGCTGCCTGGCCTCGGCCGGCCGGCCGGCCTCGATCGCCGCCCGAACCACCTGGGCGCCGACCTCGGGAACCTGCTCGCGGACCCGCCAGTGGCCGACGCCGAGGTTCAGCGCCTCCCCGGGCAGGTCCGTCTCACGCAGCAGCTCGATCCCGGCGACCAGGGCGCGGCCTGTGGGGTCCCGCTCGGCCGCCGTCACCAGGCGTCGGAGCCCACCCTCGTGGTCGTCCACGACCGAGAGCCGGGCGAGCTCGATGAGGGGGTACCAGGCGCGTGGGTTGCCGGCCAGCTCCTCGCCGAGGGCCCAGACGGCCAGGTTCTCGGCGCGCTGGCGTTCCTGCTCGACCCCGTCCGCGGTCAGTGGGTCGCGATCGGCCTCGACCGCCTGGGCTGCACGGCGGCGGACGATCTCCGCGAGGGCGGTGAAGGCCCGCTCGTTGTTCGGGTCGTCGGACAGCATGGAGCGCAGCGCGTCCTCGTGGAGGGTGTCCCCGCGGCGACCAGCGTTGGTCGGCCGCCGGGCGCCGACGCGCGATGCGGACGTCGGACGCCGCATCAGCTCGCGCAGTCGAGGTAGCAGGGCCATCACTCGACCATAGCGGCTGACGGCCCGCCCGACCCCCGGGAGGGTGGCGTCAACTGCCTCACACGGGTCGGACCCTTTGTGAGGTTCCGACAAGGCTGCCTATGCTCGGGGCATGGCTACGACGCCCCCCACGACGACGAGCGCGAGCGAGACCCAACGCAGGATGCGGGACAGTTCGGGTCAGCTCGCGGCCGCCGCCATGCGCGAGCTCGAGTCCGACGCCGCCTGGTACCGCGCGCTGCCGGCCGAGGACCGTTCCTGGGTGGGGCTGGTGGCACAGGCCGGGATCGCAGCGTTCGTCACCTGGTTCGGCGACCCGACCAGACCCCCGCACGGCGTCTCCGAGATCTTCTCGGCCGCACCTCCCCAGCTCACCCGCTCGATCTCGTTGCAGCAGACGCTGCAGCTCGTCCGGCTCTCGGTCGACGTGGTCGAGTCGCACGCCGCGGAGCTCGCGGCACCCGGCGCCGAACGGGACCTGCGCGAGGCGGTGCTGCGCTACTCGCGCGAGGTCGCCTTCTCGGCCGCCGAGGTCTACGCCAGGGCCGCCGAGGTGCGCGGCGCCTGGGACGCCCGGATCGAGGCGCTCGTGGTCGACGCGCTCGTGCGGGGCGACACCGAGGACTCCCTGCGGTCACGCGTGGCGGCGCTCGGCTGGAGCGGTCGCGGCGGCACCCTCGTGCTCGCGGGGACGTCCGCACGCCCGTCCGACGAGGTCTGGGCCGCCGATGTCCGCCGCGCGACCCGGGGCGTCGCCCAGGACGCCCTGGTGGGCATCCACGATGACAGGCTCGTGCTGTTCCTCGGCGGTGAGGGCGATCTGCAGGCCGCGGCGCGCAGTCTGCTCCCGCAGTTCGGGCCGGGTCCGGTCGTGATCGGCGCCCCGGTCGCCGGGTCGCTGTCCGCCGAGCTCGCCGAGTGCGCGCGGTCGGCCGCCCAGGTGCTCGCCGGGCTGGCCGCCGCCGCCGCCTGGCCGCAGGCGCCCCGCCCGGTGCTGGCGGCCGACCTGCTGCCCGAACGTGTGCTCATCGGCGATGCGGCTGCCCGCCACGAACTCGTGACCAGGGCGTACGCGCCTCTGGCGGCGCATACGGGTGCACTGCTCGAGACCCTGTGGGCGTACCTCGGGACCGGCCGTTCGCTGGAGGCGGCCGCACGTGAGCTGTACGTGCACCCCAACACCGTGCGGTACCGGCTGCGCCGCGTGGCCGATGTGACGGGCTGGGACCCACTCGACGCACGCGACTCCTACGTGCTGCAGATCGCACTGGCGCTCGGTCGGCTGGACGATCCGCCGAGCACGTCGGTGCCGCCCCGGACGTTGTAGGGCATCGACAAGGCTCGTCGACAACCTTGGTCGCCCCCGTGACCGGGGCAGGGCGCCCGCGACAGGCACAGTTGTCAGGTGCTCGTCATCGTCTGCCCCGGTCAGGGCGCCCAGTCCCCCGGAATGCTCACCCCGTGGCTCGAGCTGCCCCCGGTCGAGGCGTGCCTCGACCGCGCCGCCGGGCTGACCGGCGTCGACCTGATCGCACACGGCACGACGAGTGATGCGGAGACCATCCGCGACACCGCGGTCGCCCAGCCGCTCCTGGTCGCCACAGCCCTCGCGTCCCTGCGGGTGGTCCTCGACGCCGACGCGGACACCGGGTGGCCCGCGCTGACGGCGGGCCGCATCGACGCCACCGCGGGCCACTCGGTCGGGGAGATCGCCGCCGCTGCCGTCTCGGGTCTGCTCACGGAGGCCGATGCGCTACGCCTGGTCGGTGTCCGGGGCGCGGCGATGGCCCGCGCGGCCGCCGCGGCCGGGCCGACCGGGATGAGCGCCGTGCTCGGCGGTGACCCGGACGAGGTGCTGAGCACCCTCGCGGACCTGGGTCTTGTTCCCGCCAACGTCAACGGCGGCGGGCAGGTGGTCGCCGCCGGCCCGATGGACGCCCTGGCCCGGCTCGCGGCCGCTCCTCCGACCCGGGCCCGCGTGATCGCGCTCCAGGTGGCCGGTGCGTTCCACACCCAGGTGATGTCCCCTGCGGTCGCCGAGCTGCAGGACGCCGCGTCCGGCGTCGTCCCGTCCACCCCCGGCGTTGCGCTGCTCGGCAACGCGGACGGGGCCGTGGTCACCGACGCCGCCGACGGGCTGGCCCGGCTGGTCGCGCAGGTCGCCCGCCCGGTGCGCTGGGACCTGTGCGCCGCGACGCTGGTCGGGCTGGGCGTCACAGGACTGCTCGAGCTCGCGCCCGGTGGCGTCCTGACCGGGCTGGCCCGTCGTACGCTGCCCGGGGTCGAGACCGTCGCTCTGAAGTCCCCCGACGACGTCGACGCGGCACGCGACCTGGTCCGGCGGCACGCCGGACCGCCCACCGGACAGGAGACCGCTCCGTGACCCGCCCTACCCTGACGCAGGCCACCGGGCCTGCCTTCACCCGGATCCTCGGCCTGGGCGCTGCCCGCGGCGAGCTCACGGTCACGAACGACGACATCGCCGGTCCGATCGACTCCTCCGACGAGTGGATCCGCCAGCGGACCGGCATCGTGACCCGGCGCCGCGCCGCTGAGGGCACCGGGGTGCTCGACCTGGCCGAGAGCGCCGCCCGCCAGGCACTGGAGAACGCTGGCCTGACCGGGGCAGACATCGACGCCGTCCTGGTCTCGACGGTGACCTACTTCAACCAGACCCCCTCGGCGGCGGTCGTCCTGGCCGACCGTCTCGGTGCGACGCCGGCAGCCGCCTGGGACATCTCGGCCGCGTGCGCCGGGTACTGCTACGCGATCGGCCAGGCCGATGCGCTGGTGCGCGCCGGGAGTGCGAGGCACGTCCTGGTGATCGGCGCCGAGAAGATGTCGGACATCATCGACCCGACCGACCGGTCGATCTCCTTCCTGCTGGGCGACGGCGCCGGCGCAGTCGTCATCGGGGCGTCGGACACGCCGGGCATCGGCCCGACGGTCTGGGGCTCGGACGGTTCGCGGGCGCACGACATCCGCCAGACGCACTCCTGGCTCGACCTGCGGGCCGATGCCTCGCTCGGCTGGCCGACCCTGCGTCAGGAGGGTCCGAGCGTCTTCAAGTGGGCCGTCTGGCAGATGGCACCGGTGGCCCAGCGCGCGCTCGACGCCGCCGGCGTGCGGGCCGACCAGATCGATGCCTTCATCCCGCACCAGGCGAACCAGCGGATCATCGACCAGATGATCAAGCAGCTCGCGCTTCCCGAGTCGGTGGCGGTCGCGCGCGACATCGCCGACACCGGCAACACCTCGTCGGCATCGATCCCGCTGGCGACCGAGCGGCTGTTCCGCGACGGGCAGGTGCACTCCGGTGACCTGGCGCTGCAGATCGGCTTCGGCGCCGGGCTGGTGTACGCCGCCCAGGTGATCGTCCTGCCCTGACGGGCGCGGCGGTAGCGTTGCTCGACCCCGCCGACCTACTGGCACCCCACACCCGACACACCCGAGGAGACACGATGGCTCACAGCGAGCAGGAGATCCTGGCCGGCCTGGCCGAGATCGTCAACGAGGAGACCGGCCTGCCTGCGGACTCCGTCCTGCCCGAGAAGTCCTTCACCGACGACCTGGACATCGACTCGCTCGCGATGATGACGATCGTCACCCTCGCCGAGGAGAAGTTCGGCGTGACGATCCCCGACTCCGAGGTCAAGAACCTCGTGACGGTCGGCGACGCGGTGAGCTTCATCGCAGGCGCCCAGGCCTGAGCACCATGGCGGGGGCCGGCCGGCACATCCGGTCGGCCCCCGCGGCACTCTTCCCGTCCGTCCCCGCTGCGAAGGAACTCACGATGACCCACGGACCCGATGTCGTCGTCACCGGGCTCGGTGCCACCACCCCGCTCGGCGGGGACGTCGCCTCCACCTGGGCGGCTGCACTGGCGGGTGAGTCGGGTGCACGGACGTTCGAGAACGACTGGGTGGAGCGTTACGGGCTGCCGGTGGGTTTCGCGGCGACCATCAAGGTCGCCCCCGACGAGGTGCTGAGCCGGCCTGAGCTCAAGCGGATGGACCCCTCGGCGCAGTACGCGATCATCGCGACCCGCCAGGCGTGGGCAGATGCCGGCGCACCCGAGGTCGAGCCCGAGCGGCTCGGCGCCGTCGTCTCCTCGGGGATCGGCGGGATCTGGACGACCCTCGAGGGCTGGGACACGCTCAAGGAGAAGGGCGCCCGGCGGATGCTGCCGATGACCGTGCCCATGCTCATGCCGAACTCTGCCGCCGCGTTCGTCTCCCTCGAGCTCGGTGCTCGGGCGGGCGCTCACGCGCTGGTGTCCGCCTGCGCCTCGGGCGCCGAGGCCATCGGGTACGCCGCCGAGATGATCCGTTCCGGACGGGCCGATGTCGTGGTCGCCGGTGGCACCGAGGCCACCATCCACCCGATGCCGATCGCTGCGTTCGCCGCGTCCCGGACCCTCTCGCTGCGCAACGACGACCCGGCCGGCGCCTCACGCCCCTACGACGTCGACCGCGACGGATTCGTCCTCGGGGAGGGCTCCGGGGTCGTCGTACTGGAGAGCGCCGAGCACGCCGCGACCCGCGGTGCGCACGTCTACGCACGCATCGGCGGTGTCGGGCTGTCGTCCGACGGATACCACATCACGTCCCCGGAGCCCTCGGGCGAGGGTCAGATCCGCGCCATGCGGGCCGCTCTGGTCGAGTCCGGGGTCGCGGCGCGTGACGTCGTGCACGTCAACGCTCATGCCACCTCGACGGTCGTCGGCGACCTCATCGAGGCGCGCAGCGTCCGGGGTGTGCTGGGTGACGACGCCGACCACGTGGCGTTGTCAGCCACCAAGTCGATGACGGGCCATCTGCTGGGCGGTGCCGGTGCGCTGGAGACCATCTTCACGATCCTCGCGCTGCGTGACCGGCTCGCTCCCCCGACCATCAACGTCTCTTCTCCCGATCCCGAGCTCGTGCTCGACCTGGTGCGCGACACGCCGCGTGCGCTGCCTCCGGGTCAGCTCGCCGCGATCAACAATTCGTTCGGCTTCGGCGGGCACAACGTCGCCCTCGTGGTGACCTCGGTCTGACGGTCGGGCGGCGCCACCGGACGCCGGCCCGGACGTCCCGCCCGGAGGTCCGGCGCAGATCGGGCGGGTCGGGGTCGGGTGTTCACGTCTCGCTCAGCCGACGCGGTGCAGCCACCGCACGGGTGCGCCCGCGCCGGCGTAGCGGAAGGGCTCCAGCTCGTCGTCCCAGGCCTGGCCCAGCGCCAGGTCGAGTGCGGCACGCAGGCCTGCGCCGTCGGTCGCCGAGTCGAGAGCTGCGCGGATCCGGTTCTCGGGGACGACGACGTTGCCGTGCACGTCGATCGCGGCGTGGAAGATGCCGAGCTCGGGCGTGTGGCTCCACCGTCCACCGTCGACGCCGGCGCTGGTCTCCTCGGTCACCTCGTAGCGCAGGTGCGCCCATCCGCGCAGCGCGGAGGCCAGACGTGCGCCGGTGCCCGGTCCGGCCAACCAGGAGTGCTCGGCACGGTAGAGACCGGGCCCGGCGGGTTGCTCGGTCCAGTCCAGGCTCACGCGAGCGCCCAGCACGTTGCCTGCCGCCCACTCGACGTGGGGGCACAGCGCACGAGGTGCTGAGTGCACGAAAAGAACACCGCGGGTCATGGCAGCGGCCATGTCGTCCTCCTGAACGGCTCGAGGGTCGCCTTCCCCAGCGTCCTCATGTGCCCAGGTGGAGCCCCGACGGGGCTACGCGGTGCAGCGGTACC
>JAHIJU010000307.1 GCA_018898235.1 Actinomycetota bacterium
CCGAGCACTACTGATACCTGGCGATCTATGGAGGGCACGTCAATCTCGGCTTCAACGAGGGCGTCGCACTGGACGACCCCGAGCACGTGCTGGGTGGGTCGGGCGCCAGGTTCCGCAGCGTCAAGGTCGCCGACCCCGCCCAGGCCGACGATGGGCGGCTGGTCGACCTCCTGCGCCAGGCACGCGCGCTCCGGCTGGGCGCCCGTGCCTCGGGCGGCCCCGCGGGCGCGCCGGATGCGGGCACTGCATCCTGAGGCGATGCCGCCGCCCGACAGTGCCGCGGGACCACGCCTCGACGCCGCCGCCACGTCGAACCGGGTCACGCCACGGACCCTGCTGCCCGCCGTCGGAGTCTCGGCCTCGGCCTTCCTGCTCTTCGGTGCGCACCTGCGCCCGCTGGGCTACGTCGTCCTGGTCCTCAGCCTCGGTGCGGCCTACGCGCTGGACCGCCCGCTGGCCAAGGACCTGCTGCTGATCGGCATCGGGATCTCGATCATCAGCACCACCTCCGTGGCGGCCGACGTCTCGTGGGACCGGTTCATCGCGATCGGCACCGCGTTGACCCTGGCCGTCGCGGTCCCGTTCCTCATCGACCGGCTGGTCTACCGCCGTCGAGCCATCCGCTTCCCGTGGCGTGGGCACCGGCACTGGCCGACGTCGGAGAAGGTCTACCTGGCGGCCGTCCCTCTGCTCGGATGGGCGATCCTGCCGTTCTTCTTCATCACCTCGGGCGCGTACCTGAACTGGCCGGACATCACCGATGGGAGCGAGCTGGCACGGTTCTTCGTCGGAGTGAACGCCGTGGGCACGTGGGACGAGCTCTTCTTCATCTGCACATGCTTCGCGCTGCTCCGTCGACACTTCCCGATCTGGCTGGCGAACCTGCTGCAGGCGACGATCTTCGCGTCGTTCCTGTGGGAGCTCGGCTACCGCGAGTGGGGTCCGCTGCTCACCGCACCGTTCGCCCTGCTGCAGGGCTGGGTGTTCACGCGCACCGGCTCCCTCACCTACGTGCTGGCGGTGCACCTGCTGTTCGACGCGATCGTCTTCCTCGCCATCGTGCACGCCCACAACCCGCAGATGTTCGCGATCTTCGTGTACTGACCGGGCGCGACGTCGCGGGGGTCAGGCCCCGTGCCGCACTGCGCCGGAGTGCCCCGACCACGGCGGTGCACGATCCCGCCGACTCGACCACGGCCATGCTGGCCGACGACGTGACCGCGGGCCAGTGGGCGGCGACCATGCGCCGGGGAGTCGCGAGCCTGGTCAGCTCGTCGTGAGCTCCTGCGCGAGCATCACGATGATGCCGCTGGGCCCGCGCAGGTAGGTCAGCTTGTAGACGTCCTGGTAGGTCGCGACGCCGCGCAACGGGTAGCAGCCGTGCGCCGCGGCGATCTCGAGGGCCGCGTCGAGGTCGTCGACCGAGAAGGCGACGCGGTGCATGCCGATCTCGTTCGGCAGGCTCGGCTCGGTCTCGATCGCGTCGGGGTGGAGGTACTCGAACAGCTCGAGCCTGCCGTTGCCGTCGGGCGTCTGGAGCATGGCGATCTTGGCGTGGTTGCCGTCGAGGCCCACCGCGGTGTCGGCCCACTCCCCGCTGACGGTGTCGCGACCCAGGACGGTCAGCCCCAGGTCGGTGAAGAACGCGATCGTCGCTTCGAGGTCGCGGACGGCGATGCCGACGTTCTCGAGCTTGATGGGCATGCTTCACGCTACCGAGCGCGCTCGGGGCCGGCGCGTCGGGCGCGGTGTGGCAGGTGTCAGGTGGGATTCCGGACCGCGTAGTGCACGGCGACGACGCCGTTGTCGAACCGCCGCTGGTCCAGCAGCTCCAGGTCGAGGCGGACGCCCCGCGGCAACGCCGGCTTGCCGCCGCCCACCAGGACCGGGCAGACCATCAGCACGCACTCGTCGACCAGTCCGTGCCGGAACGCCTCGGCCGCGATCCCCGGGCCGCCGATGCTCAGGTGCTGGTCCGACGCCTCCTTGAGCCGTCGGACCGCCTCGGGGTCGAACGTCCGCTCGATCCGGGTGCGCGCGGTCGACACGTCGGTCAGGGAGGAGGAGTAGACGACCTTGTCGGTGTCCCGCCAGATCTCGGCGTACTCGCGGACCACTGCGGGCTCATCCGCCAACCAGTCGTCGGACTCCCAGACGCGCATCGTCTCGTACATCCGCCGCCCGTACAGCGAGGTGCCGATGCGCCGCTCGTGCTCGTTCCAGAACGCGTGCACGGCCTCATCGGGCACGGACCAGTCGAACGCCCCGGTCTCGTCCTCCAGGAATCCGTCGAGCGACATGTTTGCCGCATAGATCAGCGTGCCCATGGTGGCCTCCGTCCGGACGAGGGCTCCAGCGTGCGGCGGCGGGGCGGTGGCGGCAACACGACGGCGTCGCGACCTGGTCGTGGGACTGAACCGATGCAGGTCGTGGCCATCCGACTGACCGCCGAGGAGGCCCACCCCAGCGCGCTCAAGCACGGCGTCACGCCGCAGGACGCGCTCCAGGCAGCCGAGTGGGCACAGTGAATCTCGCCGCTCGACGAGGACGCCCCGCGTCGGCCGCACGGGACAGGATGGGTCACGTGATCAGCTATCCGGAGGCTCGGGCACTCGCGACGCAGCTCGCCGATGCCGCGTCCGGCGACGACATCGCGGTCCGGGTCGCAGGCTCGCAGGCACTCGAACGTCTGGACGGGGGCTCCTGGCTCCTCGTCGACCAGGCGGCGCGGGCGTTCACCCAGGCTGACGGCGCGCCCGTGAGTGGCACTCAAGGCTGGCTCGGCGCTGAACTGAACGAGCCGTCGGGCTTCGTCGCGGCCGTCACGAGCCTCCATGTGGACGGCAGGTTCCGCGAGCGCGCCGTGCGGGTGCTGGGCACTGTTCCGAGCGCCCTCGCCGTACCCGCCCTTGCGGTGCGGCTGATCGACCACGTACCGCAGGTCCGTGCGCGCGCTTGGGAGGCCCTGAGGCCGATCCTGCGGAGTGATCGGGCGGAGGCCGTCCTGGACGTCCTCCTCGCGGGGGCCGACCGGCAGCACGCCGGCGACGCGCTGATCCGCGTCCAGGCGGCACTCCTCGACACCGGTTCGGCGGACGCGCTCGTGGCACGGCTGTCGACGTCCGTCCGACGACGCGTCCGCCGGTGGGCGTTCGTGCTCGGTCATGACGAGGGCGTGGTCTCCACCGAGCGACTGCTGGCGGCCGCGCACAGCGACTCCGACCAGTGGATACGGGCACGCTGCGCCGAGTGGCTGATGAAGGCGCCGACCCCGGGCTTGGTCATTGCATTGCTCGATGCCACCTCGGTCGAGGCCCGCCTCGTCGCGCTGGTCCGGGCGCCGGCGAGCGACCTCGGCGACGACGTGCTGGAGAAGCTGCTGGTCGACCGAGCACCACGGGTTCGGGAGCAGGCACGTGTGCGCGCGCAGCACCGGGACTGGGACGTCGCGGCGCTCTACCGTCGCCGACTCGTCGAACCGAACCCGTCCCCGCGGACGGTGGTCGCCTGCCTGGATGGCCTGGCCCTCGCTGGGAACGAGGAGGACCTTGAGACCGCCACCAGCCGGCTTCGGCACGCGAGCGCCCGGGTCCGCGCGGCGGCCCTCACCACCGTCGCGGCACTCGCCACCCGCAGCGACGCCATCGACCTGCTGACACCGATGCTGGTCGACCCGGGGGCCCGGGTGAGCGCCACGGCCGCTCGCCAGCTCGGTCGGCTTGCGGCACCGGCAGCCTCCGCTGACGCGGCGTGGGCGTCCAGCCGGCCGTCCAGCCGGCGCGCCGCGTGGCGCCTGAGCCACGCCGCAGGTGGTTGGCGCCGCGTCGAAGCAGACCTTCGCGCCGCAGCCGACCCGGATTTGACGTTGTCGGCACTGGGCCGCACCGG
>JAHIJU010000308.1 GCA_018898235.1 Actinomycetota bacterium
CCGAGACGACGTAGTTGCTCGAACCGTCGGTGAGCGTCACCGTCGCGAACAGGTAGGTGTTGGCCGTGGTCTGCCCAGTGAAGGTGATGGCGGTGCTGCCGTCGCCCTCGGTGTCCACGGGGCCGGCGGTCACCAGGGTGTCGATGGCGCCACCGCCGGTGGGCTGGGACTGCCAGAGCACCGTGTAGGACGACGGGGCCGGGTTCAACCCCGTGTGGTCGACGGTGACCGTGACGGAGGCGCCCACCGTCGCGCTCGACGGAGCCGACGCTGTTGCCCCGCCGGCGAAGGCCGCTGTGGCGGGTGAGGCGCCGACCACGACGAGCGCAGCAATGGCCAGGGGCAGGACTGCGGGCAACAACCGGCGCAGCATCGGACTCCTTCGTCGAGCGAAAGGGGGAGATGTCGTCGGATCCTAGCCAGACGGACCGGTGCGACGTGGCTGCTCAGGGCCCGAGTCCGCCGATCAGCCCCCGGTCGCCCATAAAGGGCTGCAGTGTCGCCGGTGCCGGGAAGGGCAGCTCGTAGCGGCGCACCGGGACGTCCACGGCCCCGAAGTCGTCGGACGTCACCACGACCCGGTCCGGTCCGACCTCCACCAGCCGTACCCGGATCACGGCACCGTCGGCGTCGGTGAGCTGCCACAGGTCGGCGAGCCAGCCGAGCCCACGGGCCTCGAGCGCCTCCTCGGCCTCGACCCAGTCGACGACCCCGGTGACCGCGCGGCCGAGCCGGTCGACAGCGACGAACCCGTCGCCCTCGGCGCGCAGGTAGCCGAGGACCTCGCGGTCGCCCGGTCGTCGGTGCTCGAACCAGCCGTCGGGGATCATCCGGGCACGGTAGGCGCCCGGTCGCCGCGTCGCAGCCCTCCTCCTCCGCGTCGCACGCGGTCCGGCCGCAGGCCCCCGCTCACCACCGCTGCTCGACGTCCTCCGCCGAGCCGACGATCCCGTCGACCGACTGGCGGTGGCCCGCCTCGTCGAGCACCCAGCCGGACCAGTGGCCGAAGCACTGGTGGGTCGACGAGCGCACGAGCGTCAGGTCGGTGAGCGAGACCCGGTCGTGGAACGGCGTGAAGGTCAGGTCGGCGCCGACGCCGTGCACGTGCCAGGGCTCGGTCCAGGCCCCGGGTGTCCAGTCCCACACCAGCTCCTCGCGGATCTTGTGCAGCCGGCCGTCGACCACCAGGGCGTTCTCGGTGGACCCCGTGCCGTCGGTCCACCGTCCGCCGAGCTGGAGGCCGACGGTCCGGCCGTCGACGACTCCGGCGCCGAACCCCCAGTTCCAGGCGAGCTCGTGCGGCCAGTAGCCGCGACCGTGGTCGAGGGTCGCCCAGGAGGTGTCGGCCTCGACGTCGTACCGCAGGGCGTCGATCCGCAGCCGCCCGTCGACCTGTCGGGCGACGTCCTTCACCGTGTACTGGAAGCGGTACCGGTCCCACGGCACCACGACGCCGAGACGTTCGTGCCCGGCGGGCAGCGGCACCCTCAGGTCGAGGCGGACCCGGGCGGTCGCGGCGCGCAGCCGGGTCCCAGCCGCGGTCTCGTCGATCCGCACCGCGAGGTGCCGGCTCCGGGTGTACGCCGGGCCCGAACCGAGGGTGTCGGGCAGGTGGGTGCCGACAGCGAAGGGGACGACGGCGACCTGGTCGATCTCGGCCCCGGTGGTCCGATCGAGGACCCAGAGCTGGCCGAGCCCCGCGTAGTCGAGCGATGACACCGTGAGCCCGACGATGTGCGTCGGGGTCACCACCGCCCAGTACTCCCACCGCTTGGCACGACCCCACCGGCGGGCGACCTTGCCCACGCGTTCGGTGCGGTGCAGCGGGGTCCTGGTCCAGCCGACGGCGGCGGGGTTGAGAGTGCCGTCCGGGCGCTGCAGGTCGACCGGTGCGGTGATCTCGTTCTCGTCGACGGCCATGGCGCATCTTGCCCCGAGAATCCTGCGCGCCGCCCGTTGATCCTGCGCGGGGGGTCGGCTCAGTCGTCCTGGTCCCATTCGTTGACCTGTTCCAGCCCGGCCCGCAGCGTGGCGACCGCCTCGTCGCGGTTGACCTTGGCGAGCACCAGCCCGGCGACCGTCAGGGAGGTGAGCTGACGGGCCCGACGTGCCAACCGGGCCAACGACGCCGCGGGGTAGCGGGCGCTCAGGGCGCGGGCGAAGGAGCCGGTGAGCTCGGCGCGGTAGTCCTCCACGACCTCGGCGAGGGCGGGGTCGTGGGCGGCCGTCGTGGCGCAGGTGAGCAGCAGGCAGCCGCGGCGCGGGGAGTCGTCGGGCAGGGTCGCGACGGCCTGGGCGAGGGTGCGGAAGTAGGTGCGGACGGCATCGGGTCCGACCGGTTCGTCGGTCAGGACGGCGAGCCGGGGGCGTACGACGGTGTCGAGGTAGTCCTGGACCGCCGCATCGAACAGACCTCGTTTGGAGCCGAAGGCGTGGTAGATCGAGGACCGCGACAGGCCGGTGGCGTGCTCCAGATCGGGCAGCGAGGAGCCGTCGAGACCGCGGTCCCAGAACACGTCGCGGGCGGCGCGGATGACCTCGTCCACCTCGAACCCTGGCGGCCTGCCCATCCGACCTCCCTCGTTGGCGCCGACTTGTGTATCGCTCGGTCCAGTATAGGGTACTCAACTGGATCGAGCAGTACACAATAATCTGGACCAATTGATCCAAAACCTATGACCTGGGAGGACGCATGCTCGTCGTCGGACTCGTGCTCACGGCCCTGGCCGCGGCACTGCACGTCTACATCTTCACGATGGAGTCGGTGACCTGGACCTCGCCCCGTACCCGGGCCACCTTCGGGACCACCGCGGAGCAGGCCGAGGCCACCCGCGAGATGGCTTACAACCAGGGGTACTACAACCTGTTCCTGGCCGTGCTCGTCGCCGTCGGCACCGTGCTGGTCGCCGTCGGTCAGCGCGGCGTGGGGGTCGCCCTGGTGCTCGCGGGCGCCGGGTCCATGGTCGCCGCCGGGCTCGTGCTGCTCATCTCGGCCCCCGCCAAGGCGCGGGCCGCCCTCGTCCAGCTCGTCCCGCCGGCGCTCGGGGTCATCGCCCTCGTCGTCGGCCTGCTCATCTGAACCAGCCCCTGCCTGAACCAGCCCCTGCCACACCAGCCCCGTGCGAACCACCGGAGGAACCATGAACGCCCGCAGCACCCAGGTCCAGCTCGTCGCCCGCCCGCACGGCCGCCCGACGCCGGACTGCTTCCGGACCGTCACCCTCGACCTGCCGCCGCTGGGCCCCGGGCAGGTGCGGGTGCGCAACGAGTTCGTCTCCGTCGACCCGTACATGCGTGGCCGGATGAACGACGCCAAGAGCTACGCGGCGCCCTACGCGCTCGGCGAGACCATGACCGGTGCGGCCGTCGGCCGGGTCGTGGAATCGGCGGCCGAGGGGTTCGCGCCGGGTGACACGGTGCTGCACAACCTCGGCTGGCGGGACGTCGCCCAGGGTGCGGCCGCCGAGTTCCGGGTCGTGCCCGAACCGGCCGGGCTGCCGCTGTCGGTGCACCTGGGCATCCTGGGGATGACCGGCTACACCGCCTACGTCGGACTGCGGAAGATCGCCCCGGTGGCCGCGGGCGAGACGGTCTTCGTCTCCGGGGCGGCCGGTGCCGTGGGCACGGCGGTCGGTCAGATCGCCCGCCAGCTCGGCGCGGCACGGGTGGTCGGGTCGGCCGGTTCGGCGGCCAAGGTCGAGCTGCTCACCGGGCGCTACGGCTACGACGCGGCGCTCAGCTACAAGGACGCCCCCGTCCGCGACCAGCTCCCCGCCCTCGTGCCCGACGGCGTCGACGTGTTCTTCGACAACGTGGGCGGCGACCATCTCGAGGCCGCACTCGACGTGATGAACCGCGACGGCAGGGTCGCCCTGTGCGGTGCCATCTCGGTGTACAACGCCACGCAGCGCACGCCCGGCCCGGACAACCTGACGCTGCTCATC
>JAHIJU010000309.1 GCA_018898235.1 Actinomycetota bacterium
GCAACAAGGGCACCGCGGTCACGTTCGTCGACTGGGACGACATGCCGCGCTGGGGCCTCATCGACAAGGCGCTCGAGCTCGGCATCCCCGAACCGGTCGAGACCTACTCCGCCTCGGCGCACATCCGCACCGATCTGGACATCCCCGAGGGCATCACCGGTCGGCTCCCCCGGAGCCAGCAGACCCGCGAGGGGCTGGGCGCCGAGGTCCTGGAGGACCTGGGCGAGACCGGCAAGCACGGCGGCGCGCCGCGGTCCCACGCGGGGCGCGGATCGGAGCGTTCGGACCGTGGCGCCGGCACCGATCGGCCCGCCGGTGCCGGGGGCACGGGCGGCGCGACGGGGTCGGGCCGCGGTGGACGTGGTGCCCGCAGCCGTTCGGGCCGCACGGGTGACCAGCCGGTCCGGGCGAACGAGTCGGCGACCGAGCGACCGACCGCCCAGTCGGCGCACGCCGAGGGCTCGCACACCGACGCCGCACCGAAGAGCCGCAACCGCAACCGTCGCCGCACCCGCGGCGGACGTGCCGGTGACGGCACCGCGGCGCCGGCTCCCGCGCCGGAGGGCTGAGCCTGCGACCCGCCGGTCTGGGCGGCGGGCGGTCCCGCTGGGTACTCTCGGCCGCCATGACCGCGAACCCGCCCGCCGCCGGACCGCGGATCGAGCTGCGCGACGTGGTCGTCCGCCGTGACGGCCGCACCGTGCTCACGGTGCCGCAGCTCGACCTCACGCAGCGACGGATCGGGCTGGTCGGGGCGAACGGCTCGGGGAAGACGACGCTGCTGCGACTGCTCAACGGTCTGCTCGCGCCGACCGGTGGCACCGTGCGGGTCGACGGTCTGGACCCCGTCCGGGACGGCCGGGCGGTACGCCGCCGCGTCGGCTTCGTGTTCGCCGACCCCGGTGAGCAGATCGTGCTCCCGGTGGTCGGCGAGGACGTGGCGTTCGGACTGAAGAACCGCGGCATCCCGGCACCGGAGCGCACCGCCATGGTGCTCGACCAGCTGGCCCGGCTCGGCGCGGCACACCTGGTCGACCGGTCCGCGCACTCGCTGTCGGGCGGCGAGCGTCAGCTCGTGGCCCTGGCCGGGGTGCTGGTGATGAACCCGGCCACCCTGGTGCTGGACGAGCCGACCGGCACGCTCGACCTGGTCAACGCCCTCCGGTTCACCACCCTGCTCGCGGGTCTCGACCTGCAGGTCGTCGCCGCGAGCCACGACCTGGACCTGCTCACCGACTTCGATCGCGTCCTGGTGCTGGCGGACGGCCGACTGGTGGCCGACGACGAGCCGGCGACGGCCCTGGCGACGTACCGCGGGCTGGCCGCCCGGGCCGCCGCCGGACCGGCACCACGGCCGCCGCAGCGCGGCGAGCGCAACGGTGCGGCCGCCCGATGAGCCTGCTCGAGACCTCGTCCCCACGGCCGGGCCCCCTCCGGGCGGTGGGCGCCGGCCGCAAGCTGGTCGCGCTGCTCGCCATCGGGATCCTCGTCGCGGCGGTCCCGCGGCCCGTGGTGCTGGCCGCGCTCACGGGGATCGGGCTGCTGGCCCTCGTCCTGGCCAGACCGCAGCGGCGCGATCTCGTGCGACTGGGCGCCGCCTGGGCGCTGGCCGCGGCCGTGACCGCGGGGGTGCAGCTCGTGACGGCGGATCGGGCCGCGGCGCTGGGTTCGGTGCTCCGGCTGACGGCACTGGCGCTGCCCGCGCTCGCGGTGATGGCGAGCACGGCGACCGAGGAGCTGCTGGACACCGTACTGTCCGCCGCCCGGCCGCTGCGCCACCTCGGCGTGCGGCCGGATTCGGTGGCGCTGACCGCCGCGCTCACGATCCGGTTCGTCCCCGAGCTCGCGGACACCGCCGCCCGGCTGCGGGACGCCCAGCGGGCCCGGGGGGCGCGGCCCCAGCTGCTCGCCCTGGCCGTGCCGCTGCTGGTGCACGCCCTCACGACGAGCGAGCAGGTGGCCCAGGCCGTCGTGGCTCGGTCGTTCTTCGACCGTGGCGAACCCGCCGACGGTCCGTCGCCCGACACCGACCCGGCGCTCTGCGCGCGGGCCTGATCGAAGGAGCCCCATGTCCGAGACCGTTCGCGCCCGCGCGATCGCCGAGGTCGCCCTGATGGCCGGGGTGATCATCGTGCTGGGCCTGGTGCCGCCGCTGTACGTGCTGGGGCTGCCGGTGCCGATCACCGCGCAGACGCTCGGCGTGATGCTCGCCGGTGCCGTGCTCGGCGCGCGGCGGGGTGGGCTCGCGGCCCTCGTCGTCCTCGTGCTGTGCGCAGCCTCGCTGCCGGTGATGGTCGGGGGCAGCGGCGGCGTGGGGGTGCTGCTCGGGCCCACCGGCGGGTACGCCCTGGGCTTCGTGCCGGGCGCCGTCGTCACCGGGCTGGCGGCCCGCCGTGCCCTGCGGCTGCCCCCGCGCACCCGCGGGGTCGGGCTGGTCGGTGCCTGCCTCCTCGGTGGCGTGCTGGTGGTGTACGCACTGGGCATCCCGTGGACCGCGGCCGTCACCGGGCTGCCGCTGCGCACCGCGGCGCTGGGCGCCCTCGTCTTCGTCCCGGGCGACCTGCTCAAGGCGGTCCTGGCCGGGATGGCGGCGCTGCTCGTGCACCGTCAGGTGCACGTCGAGCAGATGCGGGAGCTCGTCCTCGACGACGAGGCCCGGCCCCGGGCGTAGCCGGCGGCGGCCACGGGCGCCTGCCGCGAGCGCGCGGCGGGCCGGCACCCCTCACAACGGCGGGCCGGCGTCCGATTCTCCCCGTACTGGGGGACTCGACTTCAGCGCACCCCGACCGAGGAGCAGCCGTGTCTCAGCCGCAGGACCGATCCGTGCGCACCACGCCCCAGCAGGGCGGTGGTCGACGGTTCACGATCCGGTCGAAGATCGTCTCGCTCGTGCTGGTCGCGACCGCGCTCCTGGCGGGGGTCGGCGCACTCGCGACGGGTCAGCTCATCGAGATCCGGCACCAGACGGACCAGATGGCCACGGTCCAGTCCACGGTCGGCAGCGCCCTCGCGGACCTGACGGACGCCACCTGGAAGGTGCGGATGTCGGTCTACGCGGCTGCCGCCGCGCTGCCTGCGGACAAGGCCGACGCGAAGACCTCGGTCGAGACCGCCTTCACCGAGCTGGACACGGCCGCGGCGGCGCTGGACGCCGCGGCGCAGGCGGCCACGGGGCACTCGCCCGCGATCTGGCCCCAGTTCATGGCGGCCCTCGCGACCTACAAGGACACCGTCGGCGGCCCGATGGTGGACGCCGCGCTCGCCGATGACAGGGTCACCTTCACCGAGATCAAGAACGCCGGGGCGGCCGCGGCCGGGCGGGGGCTCATCGAGAACCTCACCTCGGTGCAGACCGAGATCACCGACCTGGTGGCGAGCACCGCGGCCCGCGCCGATGCGCTGGTCGTGCGCGCCACCGTCGAGACGGTCGCACTCGTCGGCGTGGGGACCGTGCTGCTGTGCCTGGTCGGGCTGTTCGTCGCGGGTCGGATCGTGCGCTCGGTGCGGGCGGTCAAGGCGTCCATCGACGCGCTCGCGACGGGCGACCTCACGGCCGAACCCGACTGCCGTTCACGCGATGAGCTCGGCGACATGGCCGGCGGGCTGGTCAAGGCCCAGGATCACCTCCGGCGGCTCCTGGGCGACGTCGTCGCCAGCGCCCGGTCGGTGGCGACGGTGGCGGACCGGATCGCCACGGCTCAGGACCTGGTGTCCGCCGGCACCACGCAGACCTCCGAGCGCGCGGCCGTGGTCGCGTCCGCCGCCGACGAGGTCAGCCGCAACGTGCAGACGGTCGCGACGGGCGCCGAGCAGATGGGCGCCTCGATCCGGGAGATCTCGCAGAACGCGAACGACGCCGCCAAGGTCGCCGCCCAGGCCACCCACGTCGCGGAGTCGACCAACGTGCTGGTCGCCAAGCTGGGGACCAGCTCGCAGGAGATCAGCACCGTGGTCAAGGCCATCACGCAGGTCGCCGAGCAGACGAACCTGCTGGCGCTCAACGCGACCATCGAGGCGGCCCGGGCCGGGGAGGCCGGCAAGGGCTTCGCCGTCGTGGCGAGCGAGGTGAAGGACCTCGCCGGGGAGACGGCACGGGCCACCGAGGACATCGCCCGGCGCGTCCTGGCGATCCAGACGGACACGGGTGCGGCGGTCGCGGCGATCGAGGAGATCTCGGCGATCATCGGCTCGATCAACGAGTACCAGCTCTCGATCGCGTCGGCCGTCGAGGAGCAGACCGCCACCACGAGCGAGATGTCGCGCTCCGTGGCCGACGCCGCCACCGGCTCGTCGGACATCGCGGGCACCATCACCGGGGTGGCGAACGCCGCGGGCGACTCGGCGCACACCATGGCGGACCTGGGTTCGGCCGTCGCCGACCTGATCAGCACCGCGGCCGAGCTGCGGAGGCAGACCTCGGAGTTCCGGTACTGACCGCGCGCGGTGGGCCGACCGCCGGGTCGCCGGACCGGCGCTAGACCTGCCGGGCGAACATCAGCACCGCGTCGGCGAGCAGCTGCACGGCGATCGCGGCCAGCAGCAGACCGGCGATCCGGCTGACCAACGACGTGCCGGAGTGCCCCAGGATCCGGTTGATGACCCCGGCGAACCGCATGGACAGGTAGAGGCACACGTGCACGGCGAACAGGCCGAGCAGCACCGCCACCCACTGCTTGGTGCCGTCGGCCTGCTGGGCGTACACCATGGTCGCGACGATCGCGCCCGGGCCGGCGAGCAGCGGTGTCCCCAAGGGCACCATGGCGACGTTGACGGCGCCGCCGGCGACCGGGCTCGGGTCCTCGAGCTTGCCGGTGAGCAGCTCCATGGCGATGAGCAGCAGCAGCAGGCCGCCGGCGGCCTGCAGCGCGGGCAGCGTCACGTGCAGGTAGGTGAGCACCTGCTGGCCGAAGAACGCGAACCCGAGGATCACCCCGAACGCCACGAGGATCGCCTGCCGCGCGGCCCGCACCCGCTGATGGGGGGTCATGGCCGCGGTGAGGGCCAGGAACACCGGCACCGTCCCGGGCGGGTCCATGATGACGAACAGGGTGACGAACACCGAGATGAAGAGCTGGACGTCCAGCAGGTTGCTCATGGTCGGACCACCTGTGTCGTTCCCCGTTCGGCGATGGCCGCCAGCACGGCCGGTTCGGTGAGGTTCTCCCCCAGCCGGTTGGGCTTGCCGAGCCCGTGGTAGTCGGAGGAGCCGGTCACCAGCAGCCCGAGCCGGGCAGCCATGGCGCCCAGTCGCACCTGCTGGGCGGCGTCGTTGTCGCGGTGGTGCACCTCGATCCCGGCCAGCCCGGCCGCAGCGAGCTCGTCGAACGCGGTGTCGCTGATCGTCCGGCCACGGTCGGCCGCACCGGCGTGCGCGATCACCGGCACCCCGCCCGCGGCGAGCACCAGCTCGATCGCGCGGGTGGTCGACGGCGCGTAGTGCGGCACGTAGTACGGCCCGCTGCCGTGCAGCACCCGGGTGAAGGCCGCCGACCGGTCGGGCACCACACCCGCGACGACGAGCGCATCGGCGATGTGCGGACGCCCCACGGCGGCACCGTCGACCACCTGGGCGAGCACGTCGTCCCAGGTGATCGGCAGATCGGCGGCGATGCGGTCGACCATCTCGCGGGCCCGGCCCAGGCGGGCCGTGCGGATGGTCTCCAGCTCGGTGGCCAGCGCGGGGTCGGCCGGGTCCTGCAGGTAGCACAGCAGGTGCACGCTCGTGTGCTCGTACCGGGTGGACATCTCGGTGCCTCGCACGAGCGTCATCCCCGTCGCGAGGGCGGCGTCGCGGGCCTCGTCCCAGCCGGCGGTCGTGTCGTGGTCGGTGAGCGCGACGACGTCGAGCCCGGCCTGGCGGGCGGAGGCGACCACGGCGGCGGGCGGCTGAGTGCCGTCCGAGGCCGTGGAATGGGTGTGCAGGTCGATGCGCATGTCGGGCTCAGGCTACCGACCGGCGCGGTCCGCGCCCGACCGACCGGCGTCCGGCCAGTGCCAGACTGGGTGCATGAGCGAGCAGCAGCCGCAGCCCCTGGCCGAACGTGTCACCAACCGGTCCCTGCGGCCGGACTCGCCGACCTTCATGGCGTGGGTCACCTCGGGGTGGGCGCCACGCGCGGCCTCGGGCGTCACCCGGTCACCGGCGGCCGACCCGGCCGCGGCCCGTCGGGCCCGACTGGCGCAGCGGGTCCCGGCCGCGACCCTGGTGGTCCCCGCGGGCGGGCGGACGGTGCGCTCGAACGACACCGATCACCGGTTCCGCCCGCACGCCGCGTTCGTGCACCTCACAGGCCTGACGGATGAGCAGGAGCCGGACGCTGTGCTCGTGCTGCACGCCGACGGCCGCGCGGTGCTGCACCTGCGCCCGCTCGCCGGGCGGGACACGCCGGAGTTCTTCTCCGACGCCGCGACGGGCGAGTTCTGGGTGGGCCCGCGCCCGACGCTCGCGGACATGGCCACGCTCACCGGTCTGGACACCGCCGATCTGGCCGATCTGCACGACGGGTTGGCCAAGGATGCGGCCGACGG
Organism: Actinomycetota bacterium; assembly: GCA_018898235.1. Classification (GTDB taxonomy): domain Bacteria; phylum Actinomycetota; class Actinomycetes; order Actinomycetales; family Cellulomonadaceae; genus Cellulomonas. The sequence goes on from JAHIJU010000309.1 coordinate 6,529, forward strand.
CGGCCGGGTGCTCGTCGTCCCCGGTGCGGACGCCTCGGTGCAGCAGCTGGTCGACGAGGTGCGCGGCGGACCGGACGAGGGTGACGTCGCCCTGGGCGAGGCCGTCTCCGAGCTGAGGCTGGTCAAGGACGCCTACGAGGTCGCCCAGATGCGCGAGGCGGTGGCCGCCACCATCGAGGGCTTCGAGCAGGTGGTCCGCGCCCTGCCGCGGGCGATGGCGCACGAACGTGGTGAGCGCCTCGTCGAGGGCACCTTCCTGGGGCACGCCCGCACAGCCGGCAACTACGTCGGCTACGAGACCATCGCCGCGTCCGGCCCGCACGCCACGACCCTGCACTGGACGGACGACGACGGTCCGGTGCGTGCCGGCGACCTGCTGCTGCTCGACGCGGGCGTCGAGGCCAGGTCCCTCTACACCGCCGACATCACGCGCACCCTGCCGGTGGACGGCCGGTACTCGCAGGTCCAGCGCCGGGTCTACCAGGCCGTGCTCGACGCGGCCGATGCGGCGTTCGCGGTCGCCCGGCCCGGCACCCGGTTCCGCGAGGTGCACGGTGCGGCGATGGCGGTGCTCGCGGACCGCCTCGCGCAGTGGGGCCTGCTGCCGGTGGCGCCCGAGGTCGCGCTCGACCCCGACCAGCAGCAGCACCGGCGCTGGATGGTGCACGGCACCAGCCACCACCTGGGCATCGACGTGCACGACTGCGCGCAGGCCCGCCGCGAGATGTACCTCGACGGGGTCCTCGAGCCCGGCATGGTGTTCACCATCGAACCGGGTCTGTACTTCCAGCCCGACGACCTGCTGGTGCCGGCCGAGTACCGCGGCATCGGTGTGCGGATCGAGGACGACGTGCTGGTGACGGCCGACGGCTGCGAGAACCTCTCGGCCGCCCTGCCGCGCGACCCCGACGCCGTCGAGGCGTGGATGGCTGGGCTACTGGGCTGAGCCGTCCGGCGGCGCGGCCTGCTCCGACGGCGCGGCCGGAGCCTGCTGCGCGGCCGCCCACCCGTTGACGACACCGCCGATCTCCGCCAGGAGCGTCCGCGCCTGCGGGGCGAGCTCACCGCTGCACAGCACGGCGTAGTGCGCCGCGACGATCTGGCTCGACGAGGTGAAGTCGCGGCGCCCGCGCGTCAACGCGTAGCTGATGACCGAGAACAGCATCCCGAAGCCACCACCGATGATGATGGCCGGCAGCAGCAGCCCCTGGCCGTCGGTGCTGAGCAGGCTGAACAGCAGACCGACGAACAGCCCGAACCAGGCACCGGACGCGAAGCCGCCGAGCGCCACCCGCGGGTAGGACAGCCGGGTGAGCACCCGTTCGACCATCTGCAGATCGGTGCCGACGATGGTCACGTTCTGCACGGCGAACTGCTTGTCGGCGAGGTGGTCGACGGCCCGCTGGGCTGCCAGGTAGGTGTCGTAGCGGGCGATCGTCTCGCCCTGGGGCAGGGTCGGGACCGACGGGGTGCGCGCGTTGCCACTGAGAGACATGCCCCCATCGTCTCCCACAAACCTGGTCGGTGCCTGGACGCCGCCCAGGTGAACGCCAGGCGACGCGGGCCGAGGCGTGCGGTTTGCCGCGCCCGTCTACCCTGTTGGCGTGAGCAGCACGGGTACCCGGGTCTTCGTCGCGCGCCTCGCCGGTACCAAGGTGTTCGACCCCCTCGGTGACCAGGTGGGACGCGTGCGCGACGTCGTGCTCCTGGCACGCCAGAAGGGCGCGCCGGCGGCCGTCGGACTGGTGGTCGAGGTGCCCGGACGGCGCCGAGTGTTCGTGCCGATGACCCGGGTGACGGCCATCGACCCGGGCCAGGTCATCACCACCGGCCTGGTCAACATGCGCCGGTTCGAGATCCGGCCCGCCGAGACGCTCGTGGTCGGCGAGCTCTTCGACCGCACCGTCGACCTGCGCGACGGCGGGAAGGCCACCGTCCAGGACGTGGCCATCGAGCTGCAGCGGGGCGGCGACTGGAACGTCAGCCGCCTGTTCGTCGCCGATGTGCTCGCGGGCAAGCCGTCGCTGCTGCGCCGTCGTGGCCCGGCCAGGGTGGTCGAGTTCGAGGACGTGCTGGGGCTCGGCCGTTCCGAGGCCACCCAGAGCGCGGTGCTGCTGCTCGCCCAGTACGGCGATCTCAAACCCGCCGACCTGGCCGATGTGCTCCAGGACCTGGACCCGGTCCGGCGGCTCGAGGTCGCCGGCGCGCTGTCCGACGAGCGGCTCGCCGACGTCCTGGAGGAGCTGCCCGAGGACGACCAGGTCGAGATCCTGCGCGGTCTGGAGCTGGCCCGTGCGGCCGACGTGCTGGAGGCCATGCAGCCCGACGACGCGGCCGACCTGCTCTCCGAGCTGCCCGCCGAGCAGGCGAGCCAGCTCCTGGAGCTCATGGAACCGGAGGAGGCCCGGGACGTGCGCCGTCTGCTGGCGTACGAGGACAACACCGCGGGCGGTCTGATGACCACCGAACCCGTCGTGCTCGGGCCCGAGACGTCGATCGCGGCGGCGCTGGCGCATGTGCGGCGCATCGACCTCAACCCGGCGCTCGCCTCGCTGGTCTTCGTGGCCCGGCCTCCGCTGGAGACCCCGACCGGCCGGTTCATCGGGGTGGTGCACCTGCAGCGGATGCTGCGTGAGCCCCCGCACGAGCCCATCGGCTCGGTCGTGGACACCGACATCGAACCGGTGCCGGTCGATGCACCGCTGCTCACCGTGACCCGCCGGCTGGCGACCTACAACCTGCTGGCCCTGCCCGTGGTCGATGAGCAGCGTCGCCTGCTCGGCGCGGTCACGGTGGAC